>CAJUHY010000068.1 GCA_910585895.1 uncultured Lachnospiraceae bacterium | reverse complement strand
TGCATTCGCTGGTTCGAATCCAGCTAGCCCAGTTGCATATGGGATATTAGCTCAGTTGGCAGAGCACTTGACTTTTAATCAAGTTGTCCGGGGTTCGAATCCCCGATGTCTCATTCTTTTAATTAGTGGGAATCCTTGATTTTCAAGGGTTCCTTTTGTTTTATCCTTAAAAGCATTTTGATTACACTTGATTACTCATAAAAATGCAAAGGGAGGGATTCAAGATGTCTGGTTATAAGCGTGAAGCTAAAATGTCAGATGAAAACAGAAAAAGGGTTGTCGTCGTTGAAGATGATATTTTATTGAATAAGGCGTTGTGTAAGGCGTTTACCAATGATGGGTATATAGCTCAGGGGGTCAGTTCTGTCAAAGAAGGTCTGGCTGCGTTTCGGGAAGGGGCAGCGCTTATGGTGGTAGATATCGGACTTCCCGATGGCGAAGGTTTTTCGCTTTGCCGCCAAGTACGGGAAAGCGGCGGGACGCCGGTGATTTTTTTGACGGCGCGGGACGATGAGATGGATATGATTCGCGCATTTGACTGCGGAGCGGATGATTATCTTGTAAAGCCTTTTTCGATGGCGGTCTTATTGAAACATGTACAGGCTGTCCTTCGCAGGACAGGCGGGAGTGAATTGCAGGAATTTGATTATGAAAATCTGCATATTGATTTCGCCCGCAAACGTGTGCTGCTTTGCGGGGAGGAAGCGAGGCTTACGCCCAAAGAATACATTCTCCTTGAACTGCTTGTGCGAAACAGGAAGCGGGTTGTTACAAAACAGATGATGTTAGAACAAATCTGGGATGCACAGGGTTCCTATGTGGAAGATAATACAGTTAATGTCACGCTTTCGCGCTTGCGAAAGAAGATTGAACCTGACCCATACAACCCTATCTATATCAAAACGGTATTTGGACTGGGCTATACATTTGGAGAATAGATATGTTTCAAAGAAGAAAAGAGATGGAATTTTTTTCCCGGGTTTTAGAGCGTCTTTTGAATGGGGAACAACTGGATTTCCCTTTAGAATACAAAGACGAACTGCCAGCTAAAATTCAGTATCAGCTGCTAAGGTTATCGGAGAAAATTTATGGCAATGAAAGACAGTTAAAGAAGGAACGCGATGAAATCAGGGAACTGATTGCTGAGATTGCCCATCAGATGCGCAATCCTCTGGCGAATTTGGAGAGTTACCTGGAACTTATGTATACTGCTGAGGACGAAACAGAAAGGCAGTCTTATTTAGAAATCCTCAAAAATACAGAATCACAGCTGCATTTCCTGACGGAGAGTTTTATCAAGATGGCAAGGCTGGAGAACAGGATTATTCAGATTAAACCGGATTCGACCGCTCTTTCCGCTACAATCCTGCAGAGCATTCTGCAGGTGAAAAAAGCAGCCGAGAACAAAAAAATTTTTATTGATTTTACCTCAGAAGAAGCAATAGAAACGCCCCATGATGCCAATTGGCTTGGTGAGGCGGTTTTTAATATTCTGGAAAACAGCGTAAAATATTCTCCATGTGATTCGGTGATTGATGTGTCTGTCAGTCGAAATGAGATGTACACGCGAATTGCAGTGGAGGACAGTGGCACAGGAATCTGCGAGGGGGAAGAGGCGCTGATTTTCCAGCGGTTTTACAGGGGAAGGGAGACACAGGGGAAGCCGGGATTTGGGCTGGGCTTGTATCTTTCGCGTGAGATTGTCTTTCATCATGGAGGATTTATAAAAGCGAGACGAAAAAAACAGGGATTGGAAATTATCATTTTTCTTCCGTAAATTCTGCCGAACCGGGAAAACTGCCGGTTGTTATAAAAAATAAAGAAATATAAGTTTGTAAGCAGATTGTAAGAACTTCCTGTTAGAATGAATTTATATCAACGACGCATTGGAATGCAAGTGTATGAAAAGTTTGCATTTGATGTGGGAAAGGCAGGAGGGATAGGAAATGAAAGTATTGGAAACCAGAGAGGTAAAGAAGATTTATCAGACCCCATCGGGTGAAGTCCGCGCGTTGGACGGAGTTTCTATTTCTGTGGAGGATGGGGAGTTTGTTGCCATTATAGGTTCCTCGGGAAGCGGTAAGACCACGCTCCTTAATATGTTGGGAGGGCTGGACAATCCTACAGAGGGCGATGTGCTTGTGCGTGGCGAGAATATCGGCAGGCTGAAGAAGGATGAACTGACGGTTTTTCGGAGGAGAAATATTGGTTTTGTATTCCAGAATTATAATTTGGTTCCGGTATTGAATGTTTATGAGAATATTATGCTTCCGCTGCAGCTGGATGGAAGAGAACCGGATGGTCAATTTTTTGACCGTGTTATAGATACGCTGAAACTGCGTGAGAAGTTAGACAGTATGCCGCACATGCTTTCCGGCGGTCAGCAGCAGAGAGTGGCGATAGCGCGGGCATTGTCTGCTAAGCCGGCAGTAATTCTTGCTGATGAGCCAACAGGTAATCTTGATTCTGTGACTGGCACGGAAGTAGTGGGTCTTTTAAAGTCCAGCGCCGCTTTGTTCCACCAGACGATTATGGTTGTGACACATAATGAAGAAATCGCACAGATGACGGATCATATCATCCGCATTGAGGATGGGAAAGTGCGGGGAAACGGGGATGAAGAATAATAATAAGAAAGTAGTGGCAAATCTTGCCAGGAAGGAGTTCCGGGCGGATAAGGGGCGGCGTCTGGTACTGTCAGGGGCCATCGCTTTTGCCGTGATGCTGCTTTTTACTGTGTTCAGTTTTGCTTCCGGCAAGATAGAGACGGATATGCTGAGCGAGGCCAGGACGCGGGGCGTGGTATCAAACACTACCCTTGAAGAGGCATCGCTGGAACAATATGGAAAGATACGGGAACTCTCTTATATCAAGGATGTGGGGGAGCATATACAGTTTGGAGCGGCATTGGGCGACCGTGCTGCAGTCATTGATGAAGTGGCGTGGGAGAAGATAAAAAGTCCTGCATTTACAGATATTCATGGAACATACCCACAGAAAAAGATGGACGTCATGCTTCCGATGCGGACTTTGGAAATGTTGGGGATTACCAAGCCGGAACCAGGCATGGAGCTGCCAATCACAATTGAATTTTCTGAGGGCAGGCAGGAGGAGTTTACGTTTCATTTATCAGGGTATTATACGGAGTATATTGCAACAATTATTTACGGACCGCCTGATGCATATTTCTCCAGGGATTTTCTCAACGCTGTGTCCAGTGAGAAAGAATGGGAACGGACGCTTTTTTTGAGACAGTATGATAATATATCCGGCAGAGAGGTTGAGAAGAAGCTTTACCATGATATTTCTATGCGGGGCTATCAGCAGAGGTTTTTTGGAGAGGATACATCGCTGGAAGTAGCTGTATTTACGATAGCAGGAGGGTTTGACACCGTGTTTGTGCTGGCGGTTTCCATTCTGCTCAGCGCGGGGCTTCTTATTTACAATGTGCTGCATATTTCCTATGAACGGAAAATACGGGAATATGGGCTGCTGAAAACGCTGGGGACTACGAAGAGACAATTACAGGCAATTGTTTTCCAGCAGGCGGCAAGGAATGTTCTGGAGGGAAGTCTGCTTGGTGTAGCGGCAGGAGTATTCATTGCGCTTGCCGTGCTTCCATTCCTGTTGTCCAAGATGTATCTGTACCGGATTGGCAGCGCAGCTGGGATGATTACGTTTCGTCCGTTGCTGTTGGTTTTGTCTGTTTTTTTTGTGGCGTGCGTGACATTCTTAAGTTCTGCGCTTGCTATACGCCATACTGTGAAACTGACTCCGGTGGAAGCCGTCAACTATATGGAAACGGCAGCTGGAGAATTCTACAGTGGGAAATCTGTACAGCGTATGGGACAACATAGTTTTCAACTCTGGCAGATGGCATGGAGAAACGTTGTGCGCTTTAAGAAACGGTTTTGGGTCAGCGCGCTGTGTCTCACGCTGGGGTTGGTTGTCTCGCTGGGGGTAGCCATGATTTTTAAAGGTTCTGACAAGGTCAACCAGATAGAATATGATTATAATGATGTTATGGTTGAAACGCGGGTGATAGCCTGGGAGTATGATGATGTTGCCATGGATTCATCCAGGAAAAATGAAGATGGCATCGTGCCCCTGATTCCGGATGAACTTGTGGAGAAGATACTAAGCTTTTCCGATATTCAGCAAAGTGAAATCATCCAGGGAGGGTTTGGAGAAGTTCTGGTAGAGGAAAAAGCGCTGCAAATATTTCTGGATAGGATTCGGGAATATTGGCTGTACCGCTGCCCATTTGTAATGCAGATAATGAGCGATGAGTATCTGCAAAGCCTGAAGTTACTTTCTGAGGAGCAAGAGCTATATCTGGATGTGGATTCAGTAATCAACGGCGAAGGAATGATTATGATGCATGAACATCAACTATCGCCGTCAGAGTACGAGATGAGCAGAGAGATGATAGGAATGAAATTTGGGGTTTATGATATCGTGAACAAGAAAAAGACAAGGGATATGCGCTTTGGCGGGTATCTGGATTTTAAGCAGGAGGGATTGCCGGAGTCTAAGCATACGATAAGGTTTGATAACAATGTTTATTTCCTGATAAGCGAAAAAGGGTTTGCCAATATCAGGGCAAAGAGACAGACGTTTGGTGTATTTTTGGATGCAAAACCGGGCTGCCGGTCTGTCCTTGAGGAAGAAGTAAGGAGGCTTGTGGATAGTTACAACGCGCCGATTATGCTTGCGGTTGAGAAAGCGCAGGACTATTGGATGAGGGATGAGCGGCTGACGCTTACGTTTTTTTCAAAACAGGATGTGTTTACGGAAATGCAGGATTATATCGTTTCTAACCGCCTGCTGATGGGAGCCTTGTGTGGGATTTTGCTGCTGATGGGTATTGTCAATTATATCAATGTGACAATCACAGGCCTTACAGTGAGAAGGAAAGAATTTGCAGTGATGGAAAGCGTCGGTCTGACGGGCAGACAGTTAAGGAAGATGCTGATTTGGGAAGGGATTATTTACAGTCTCATTATCACTGTGCTGACAGCTGTTTTTGGCAGTATGGTTTTCTGGCTGATTGGGAAATACATGCAGGAACGGATGGGATATTTTGCTGTCAGTTATCCCATTGCAGAGTTTGCAGTCTGCGCATGTTTGTTGTTTGTATCCTGCAGCTTAATTGTGTTTTACTTATACCGGAAATATGGAGAGGGCAGCGTTGCTCTGAGATTGCGGATATATGCAGATTAAATGACAAGAGAATATGAAACGTGTCAATGCTGCAGTTTGCCTGATTTGCAGCCCAAAAAGTTCCTGGAAATAAATTCCGGGAACTTTTTGTGTAATCTCGCATTGGATAAGAGACTTAGACGGATAGGATATCGCCTACGTTGCAATCTAAACAGCAGCAGATTTTCTCCAATGTATCAAAGCTGATTCTGGTTGTTCTGTTATGGTTTAAGTTCCGAAGCGTGTTGATGGAGACGCCGCTGTCTTTTGCTAGTTGATTTTGTGAGATGCCCTTTTGGTCGAGCATCTGATTGAGCATAATTTTCATGAAACTAAGCACCTCATTTCTTTATACAAGAGATTTTTTCCATGGATGGGCAATACTATACATCAAAAATATAAGAAAGCTATACAACATTTGAATTTGTATGTTATAATATGGCATAAGGTGAAGCCCCACGAAGCCTTGTACCGGGGGCAACGAGATAAAAGCAAATAGCAGGGAGGGCATAAGTTGAGAAAAATTGCGTTATTGATGGATGGTTGGAAAAGATATTTTACTTTTGCATGGCCTGCCGGAATCCTGCAGCGGATTCATGAGACTGAGGAGGAGGTAAGCCTCTATATATTTGACAGTTCTGGTAATTGGAGCCATGATGAGAAGTACAACGAAGGAGAATACAATATTTTCCGTCTGCCCAATCTGAGTGAATTTGATGGGATTGTTCTGGACTTGACAAATGTGGAAGTGAAATCTGTGATTGAGGAGGTCGTGGAACAGGCCAAGCGTGCAGGTGTGCCGGTGATTTCCATTGGCAAGGAACTGGCAGATTTCTACTATGTGGGACTGAACAATAAAAGCGCAATTGCCGGGATGGTGGAACATCTGGTTAAGGAGCATCATTGCCGCACATTTTGGTTTATCATGGGCTCTGAGGATAATTACGAAAATTGCAGGCGTGTAGAGGGCATCCGGGAGTATTTGGACGGACAGGGCATTGCCTGGAAAGAAGAGGACTTCTATTATGGTAATTACGAATTCCAGTGCGGCGTCAGCGGCTTCCGGCATTTTATGGGGAGCGGCAGGAAGCTGCCGGATGCGATTGTCTGTGCCAATGACAATATTGCTGTGGGCGTCTGTGAGGAAGCAGCCAAGGCGGGTTACCATGCACCGGAAGATTTCCTGATTACCGGCTTTGATAATTTTGATAAGGCGGCATTTTATACACCGCAGATTACGACTGTCAGCCATGTCCGCGAGGAGGCCGGTTACCTCTGTGCCCAGCTGCTGCTTGATATCTGGAAAGGAGAGCAGCCGCCCAGGTTCCACTATACGGATGTGGAGTACAAATTTTGGGAAAGCTGCGGCTGCAATGCTGACTATCGGCGGCAAGACAGGCAGTACCTCAAGGGACAGATTATTTACCAGATTGAGACGGACAGTTTTTTGGAGGACATTATTTCGCTGGAGTATGAGCTTTTGAAATGCAGCGCCTTTTCTCAGATGATGAACTGTGTGCTCAAATGCCTGCCATCTATGAAATGTGATGCCATGTATTTGGTAATGGATCCTGAGATGAATGATTTTAAAAACCGGGCGGAAAGTTCAGAAGTGTTTATGGTAGAAAAAGAAAATTACTGTATACAGGGTTATCCAAAAAAGATGACATTGGAATTTTCCTATGAAGACCCGGAAGTTATAGATAGGCTGAAATTGCAGCCGGAGCAAATGCATGTGCGTGAACTGGAAGGCATTTTCCCGGTCTTTGACTGTCAGGAGGCAGGAGCCAATTTCCTGTTTCTGCCTTTGCATTTCAGGCAGTGGACGATAGGTTATATTGTTATCCGCAACGCGGTGTATCTGATGGAGCGTCAGTATCTGCACCATATTTTGGGCGCCTTATTGAAGGCCATGGAGAATCTCAACAGGCATGAGAAACTGGAGTGGATGAATGACCGACTGTCTAACCTGTATGTGCGCGATACGTTGACAGGTATGTATAACCGTATGGGTTACCGCAAGTTTGCCGGGACGTTATTTGAGGACAGACGCAGGGCGAACAATCTGCTGATTCTGTTTATAGATTTGGATCGCCTGAAATATATCAACGATAATCTTGGGCATGATATGGGAGACCTTGCCATCCGGGCGGTGGCGGATGCCATTAAAGGCACGCTCAACGAAGAGGGGATTCCAGTCCGGCTGGGTGGAGATGAGTTCCTCGTCATCTGTGAGGAACTGCCGGAATCAGAGATTATAGCCATGATTCAAAATATCCGCCAGAAAGTGGAACGGACAGGGAATCAGGTAGGATTAAATAACCTCAGTATCAGCGCGGGATATGTAATTACAGATAAGGAATCGTCCAAGAAGCTGGAAGATTATGTGAATGAAGCGGATGCAATTATGTATCAGGAAAAGAAAGAGAAAAAAGCTGCACGTTAGTAAAATTACATTACATAAATAAGTGACATAAAAAGTATTTTAGGAGGAAATTATGGGCAACGTAAGACGTATTTTTGTAGAAAAGAAACCGGCATTTGCTGTTCAGGCAAAGGAACTGCAGTCAGAAATCAGGAGTTACCTGGGTATAAAGACTGTGACTGGAGTGCGCGTACTCATCCGTTACGATATGGAGCATATTTCTGAGGAGACATACCAAAAAGCATTGATGACTGTTTTTTCAGAGCCTCCGGTAGATGAAGTCTATGAGGAGGAGTTTGCTTTTGCATCTGCCAAAGTATTCAGCGTGGAATATCTGCCGGGACAGTATGACCAGAGAGCGGATTCTGCGGAACAGTGCGTGAAGTTGTTAAATGAAGAGGAACAACCGATTATCCGTACAGCGACCACTTATGTGATTGAGGGTGAAGTGGATGAGGAGCAGTTTGCAGCGATTAAAAATCATTGTATTAACCCCGTAGATTCGAGGGAGACTGGATTGGAAAAACCGCAGACACTGGCAGATGAGTTTGAAGAGCCGGAAGATGTGAAGATTTTTGCAGGTTTTCTGCAGATGCCTGAGGATGAGCTGCAAGCATTGTATGATTCCCTGGGGCTTGCCATGACGTTCAAGGATTTTCTGCATATCCAGAATTATTTTAAGGGAGAGGAGAAACGTGACCCCTCCATGACAGAAATCCGTGTACTTGACACGTATTGGTCTGACCATTGCCGCCATACTACATTCTCCACGGAGCTTAAGGATGTTTCTTTCCAGGATGGCTTTTACCGCAAACCTCTGGAGGATACGTATCATGATTATTTAAAGACATATGAGGAAATTTATAAAGGCAGGGACGATAAATTTGTGTGCCTGATGGATTTGGCGCTGATGGCGATGAAGCGCCTTAAGAAAGAGGGAAAACTTGATGACCAGGAGGAGTCAGATGAAATCAATGCCTGCTCTATCGTTGTTCCGGTCGAAGTGGACGGGCAGACGGAGGAATGGCTGGTTAACTTCAAGAATGAGACGCATAACCATCCGACGGAGATTGAGCCGTTTGGCGGGGCGGCAACCTGCCTGGGCGGGGCTATCCGCGACCCGCTTTCCGGGCGCACCTATGTTTACCAGGCAATGCGCGTTACCGGGGCAGCAGACCCCACAGTATCCGTAAAGGATACTTTAGAAGGCAAGTTACCCCAGAAGAAATTGGTGCGCGGGGCAGCGCATGGCTACAGTTCTTATGGTAACCAGATTGGTCTTGCCACGGGATATGTCAAGGAAATTTACCACCCGGATTATGTGGCAAAACGTATGGAAATCGGTGCGGTCATGGGAGCTGCGCCCAGGCGCGCCGTGCAGCGTCTAACTTCAGACCCGGGAGACATTATTATTCTGCTGGGTGGAAGGACCGGGCGTGATGGAATTGGCGGAGCGACTGGAAGTTCCAAGGCGCATAATACGGAGTCCACCGCAGTCTGCGGCGCAGAGGTGCAGAAAGGCAATCCCCCCACAGAGCGTAAGATTCAGAGATTATTCCGGAGGGAGGAAGTAGCGCATATTATCAAGAAATGTAACGATTTCGGCGCAGGCGGCGTGTCGGTGGCAATCGGCGAACTGGCGCCGGGACTGCGGGTGCAGCTTGACAAAGTGCCTAAGAAATATGCCGGGCTGGATGGCACGGAGATTGCTATTTCTGAATCTCAGGAGCGTATGGCGGTTGTGATTGCGCCGGATGACGTGCAGCAGTTCCTTGCTTATGCTAAGGAAGAAAACCTGGAGGCTGTTGAGGTTGCGGTGGTTACCGAGGAGCCGCGGCTTGTGCTGGAGTGGAGAGGTAAGGAGATTGTTAATATTTCCAGAGCTTTCCTTGATACCAACGGCGCGCATCAGGAAACATCCGTATCTGTGGATATTCCACGGAAAGAGGATAATTTCTTTGAAAAAATAGAGATACCGGCAGTGGCGGACGCGTTAGAAAAAGAGGACGTGAAAGAAGCGTGGCTGTCAATGCTCGCTGATTTAAATGTCTGTTCCCAAAAGGGGCTGGTGGAAATGTTTGACGGCTCAATTGGAGCTGGCAGTGTGTTTATGCCTTATGGAGGGAAATATCAGCTGACAGAGACGCAGAGCATGGTGGCGAAATTGCCGGTTGCCAGGGGCAAATGCGATGCTGTGACCATGATGTCTTACGGTTTTGACCCCTATTTGTCTTCCTGGAGTCCTTATCATGGCGCAGTGTATGCTGTGCTGGAATCCATGGCAAGAATTGTGGCAGCAGGCGGAGATTACCGCAAAATCCGCTTCACCTTCCAGGAATATTTCCGTAGGATGAGCGAGGAACCAAGTCGTTGGAGCCAGCCATTTGCGGCATTGTTGGGTGCATACAGCGCGCAGATTGGATTTGGGCTTCCTTCCATTGGCGGCAAGGATTCCATGTCTGGGACGTTCAACGAAATTGACGTTCCGCCGACATTGGTATCCTTTGCAGTGGATGTGGCAAAGGAACAGGATATCATCACGCCGGAATTAAAAAAAGCGGGCAACAAACTGATGATATTTAAGATTGCCAAAGATGCGTATGATTTACCCATCTATGAGCAGGTGATGGCATTGTACGAGGCAATCCATACATTGATTCAGGAGAAGGCAATTATTTCCGCCTATGCTTTGGACGGCAAGGGTATCGCGGCAGCTGTAAGTAAGATGGCATTTGGTAATAAATTGGGCGTTACTATTGAGCGCAATGTATGTAAAGATTGTCTGTTTGCGCCGCATTTTGGTCAGCTGATTGCGGAAGTGCCGGAAGACAAGGTAGCTTTGGTGGAAGAAACTATTGCCAGGGCAATGGAATCGTATGGCAGGGAAGTTGCCGGAGAAACAGGAGGCTGCGGCAATGAGAAGTACTGCCGTGTATTTGGAGAGGTAAACGGACAACAGAAGTTTGTTTATGGAAAGACAGAAATTTCTATGGAAGAAGCAGTGGAAGCCTGGACAGGTACGCTGGAAAAAGTATTCCCAACTATTGCGGTGGAAGGGAAAAAGGAAGTGAAGACCAATGTGTTCCGGGCAGACAGTGTCTACACCTGCAAGCATAAGGTGGCGAAGCCGAAGGTATTTATCCCGGTATTTCCGGGAACGAACTGTGAGTACGACAGTGCGAAGGCTTTTGAGCGCGCTGGAGCGGATACGATTGTCAAGGTATTTAAGAACCTGAATGCTGACGATATCCGCGATTCCGTGGATGTATTTGTAAAAGCCATTGAGCAATCCCAGATTATCATGTTCCCAGGTGGATTTTCCGCAGGGGATGAACCGGAGGGAAGCGCCAAATTTTTTGCTACGGCGTTTCGCAACGAAAAGATTGCGGAGGCAGTCAACAAATTGCTGCAGGAGCGTGATGGTCTGATGTTGGGTATCTGTAATGGATTCCAGGCATTGATTAAGCTGGGCTTATTGCCTTATGGTGAGATTCGCCAGCAGAATGCGGATTCCCCGACTCTGACCTACAATACTATTGGACGTCACATTTCCAAGATGGTGTACACAAAAGTTGTGACAGACAAGTCTCCCTGGCTTATGCAGGCGAAATTAGGAGAGACCTATTGCAATCCGGCTTCCCATGGGGAAGGACGCTTTGTGGCGCCTAAGGAATGGCTTGACAGGTTGTTTGCAAACGGTCAGGTGGCAACCCAGTATGTTAATGAATATGGACAGCCTACGATGGACGAGGAGTGGAATATCAACGGTTCTTATATGGCGATTGAAGGCATTACCAGCCCGGATGGGCGTGTGCTGGGCAAAATGGCGCATTCTGAGCGGCGCGGTGATAGTGTTGCCGTCAATATTTACGGTGAACAGGACATGAAATTGTTTGAGAGCGGGGTAGCATATTTTAAATAGAAAAACTGCTTGACAACACAGCAGATTTATTGTATATTGGATAAGTCAGTTGGGATTGTCCCAATATGCAATGCTGCTGTGGCTCAGTCGGTAGAGCGTCGCATTGGTAGTGCGGAGGTCACGGGTCCGATTCCCGTCAGCAGCTTTAAGAGACCCAGTAAAATCAATGGTTCCAGGAAGCAGGTAATCAGAAAGTAATCAAAAAGGTAATCAGAATACATGTTCTTATTCTGTGAGCAGTAAGAAAGGAATAATTCTGCACATCGCTAAAGTAAATATTTGGACATTATCAAAAGTCCATAACTGGTAAAAGCATTAGCCAGTTGTGGGCTTTTCTAATGCCTAAATTTATCATCTGGCAACTAACCCCACCAACAATCATAAAACCTCTATATGAGCCTCTCACAGCCATACAGGGGCATTCTATGGCAACATTCCCCACTAACTTAAAATAACAATTTCATTGAACCATTCAAAATCCAACACAGAAACAATAAAACGTAAACCCCAAAGGAGGACAGCAACAGATGACAAAACACATCAACAGCATGAACCAATTACAGAAAGCACTGCAGCCAGTAATGGCAAAAATGGTAGAC
>CAJUHY010000067.1:5289-13772 GCA_910585895.1 uncultured Lachnospiraceae bacterium | reverse complement strand
TTCCTTATTCTGCACAGTATCCTGCATTTGCTTGGATATGACCATATAACACAGCAGGAGTCTGAGTTGATGGAAGATAAACAGAATAAAATACTGGGTCAGATGGGAATTTTAAGATAAATAACAGAATTAAGATAAAACAAAATTATGGAGGAATTACTATGAAGAAACGTATGATTTACCTGCTTCTGGCAGCGTGTATTCTTTGCACTGCTGTAGGATGCGGCAAAAAGAAACAGGAAGTACCGGAACCCGAACCGGTGGAAGAAGCAGAAGAGCCCGAGCCGGAGCCCGAACCCGAACCGGAGCCAGTGGTAGATACCCATGAAGGCATGGCAAAGAGTTACCTCAGCGGTGAGTGGATTGATGAGGAACTGGCGAAGAAGAGACCTGTGGCGATTATGATAGGCAATACTTCAGATGCTTTGCCGCAGTATGGGATTTCTAAGGCAGATGTCATCTATGAAGTGCCGGTGGAGGGGTCTTATACTCGTCTGATGGCAATTTTCCAGGATTACAATGAGTTGGAAAAGATTGGCTCTGTGCGCAGCTGCCGCCATTACTTTATCTACTTTGCAAGGGAATTTGATTCGATATATGCACATTACGGACAGGCAGTCTATGCAGAGCCGATTCTCGCCCGCGAGGATGTACACAACCTAAGCGGTATGGACTCCTCCATTGAGTCCATCATGTTTTTCCGTGACCCGGAGCGCAAGTCGCCGCACAATGCCTTTACCAGTGGGGAAGGCATCAATGCCGGAATTGAAAAGATGGGATATCGTACAGAACTTTCCGATACCTATCAGGGGCATTTCAAGTTTGCAGACGATGATGCGCAGGTGCAGCTTACCGGAGAAGATGCATTGGTGGTAAGTCCTGGATATTTTGTAAATAAGCCGTGGTTTGTATATAACAAAGATGATGGTTTGTACTACCGATATGAATTTAAGGATAAGCATATTGACGGAGCCAATAGTGAGCAGCTTGCTGTGAAGAATATTCTTATTCAGTATTGCAGCTGGTCATATAAAGATGAGAATGGTTACATGGACATCGATACGCTTTCTGGCGGAGAGGGTTATTATTTTACAAACGGTAAAATGGAGAAAGTTACCTGGACAAAAGATAATGAGGACTGTCCGGCACGTTACTTTGATGAGAGCGGAAACGAAATTACCATTAATCAGGGTAAGACATGGGTATGTATAGCCCGCAATGATTACAAAGACCGTTTCGGCGTATATGCAACGGAAGAGGAGTTATCAGAGGCAAGGGCAACAGAACAGTAGGAAGTTTGATTGAGGAATTTCAATGGGCAGAACAAGAAAACGTGAATCCAATTTCCTTGTACAGGGTTCGATTTTGGCGGTAGCATCTATTATCAGCCGTCTTATAGGATTGATTTACCGGATTCCTTTAAAATCCATTATCGGTGATATTGGAAATGACTATTATGGCACAGCGATGGAGATCTACAGCATTTTGTTGTTGATCTCCTCCTACAGTCTGCCGGTAGCAGTTTCTAAACTGGTATCGGCAAGGATGGCGAAAGGACAGCGTAAAAATGCATATCGTATTTTCAAAGGAGCCATTATATTTGCTTTGGTTTCCGGTACGGCAGCATGTCTGATTGTATATTTTGGGGCTGGATTTATTACCACTTACATTGTAAATACGCCCCTGAGTATATTTGCTCTAAAAGTTTTGGCGCCTACGCTGCTGATTGTGGCAGTGCTTGGTGTAATCCGAGGTTTTTTCCAGGGAATGGGCACAATGATGCCAAGCGCATTTTCTCAGCTGCTAGAGCAGATTATCAATGCTGTGGTTAGTGTATGGGCTGCTTACATGCTGTTTCAATACGGTACGAAGATTGGAGCGGTTCTGGGAAATCCAGCTACCTATGCGGAAGCATATGGTGCGGCAGGCGGTACATTTGGAACAGGCGTGGGCGCTCTGGCTGCGCTGATATTTACGATTGTGGTCTTTATTCTCTACCGCGTGAAATTCATTAAACGTGTAAAGAGTGATTATAGCGGCAAGACTGAAAGTTATGGCAGGATTTTCAGCGTTCTTATTATGACTATCATGCCAGTGCTGCTGAGCACCACAATTTATAATATTACTTCATTTCTGGATACCAGCATATTCAAGCAGATTGCTGAATATCAGGGTTACAAAGCGTTAGATTACAGTAAAATGTGGGGCATTTATGTAGGGGAATATAAAGTACTGGTCAACGTGCCGATTGCAATTGCCTCGGCAGTTGCAGCTTCCAGCGTCCCCAGTCTTTCGAGGGCGTTTACGTCAGAGGATTTGCGGGAGGTGAGGCGCAAAGTTGGTTATTCTATCCGTTTTGTGATGGTCATTGCCATTCCCTGCGCCGTGGGCATGACAGTTCTTGCTTCTCCCATTCTGCAGCTGTTATTCCAGGACGATCGGGAAATGACGGAAAGGATGATGCAGATTGGAGCCGTCTCAATTATATTTTACTCGTTGTCCACGTTGAGCAATGGTATCTTACAGGGCGTCAACAGGATGAATGTTCCGGTTAAAAATGCAATCATTACTCTGGTATTACATATGGGCGTGCTGGTAGCCTTGATGTATGGATTGGATTTGAATATTTATGCGGTAGTCTGGGCAAACACATTTTTCTCATTTCTGATGTGTGTGTTAAATGGAATGGCAATCCGCAAATACCTCCGTTATCGGCAGGAGATTCCCCGAACGTTTATCGTTCCCAGCATCTGTGCGGCGGCAATGGGCGGAGCCGTCTATGGTGTATACCATTTGTTGATGAGATTTTTGAACAGCAATGCTGTGGCAGTTTTGACCGCTATTGCGGTGGGAGTCTTTGTCTATGGCATATTATTGCTGTTGCTGCGTGGTCTGCGTGAGAAGGAACTGCGGAGTTTCCCCATGGGAAATCTGATTATTAAGATTGCAAAGAAGATGCATTTGATGTAAAATTTGTATAAAGTGGCAAAAATAGCAGATACTACTAGGAAGGAAAGCAAATGCGAAGCATTTCTGGAATGCTTTCCGACGAAATGGCAGGTGACGCAAAGCGGCGCGTGCCGATACTGAAAAAGGAGTTTGCCATGAGAAAGACATGTAGTATCCGCTTATTATTTGTTGGAATTATCCTGACAGCCGCTTTATGTTTTTGTATTGGATTTTGGGTGGGAACCGCTAAAAATTGGGAAGCTTATGAACAGCGTATCGCCTTGCTTGAGCAGAATATTGAGAGATTACTGAGCAAACAGCAGCAGACAGAAGCAGAGAAGGAAAATGCTGCGGAAAGTCTCAATGTGATTGAACCTTACGCATATGTGCTTCTGGCAGAGGATGGCTTTGTAGCAGTCTATCAGGCAGACCGCGAAACTTTATATGCTACAACAGGGATTTTGGTGGACAACCTGCCCGATAATCTTCAACAGGAAATTCAAGATGGAAAAATCATAGACAGCGAGGAACAGCTCTATAGTTTTTTGGAGAATTATTCCAGCTGAGAAATACAG
Source organism: uncultured Lachnospiraceae bacterium (assembly GCA_910585895.1). GTDB lineage: Bacteria > Bacillota > Clostridia > Lachnospirales > Lachnospiraceae > Petralouisia. Next base: position 10,248 of record CAJUHY010000067.1, on the reverse strand, counting down.
GTGCAATGCAAGGAGAAAATAATAATTTTTTTAATATGGACAGAAAATTTGATATTATCATAGTAGGGGCGGGTGCTTCTGGGCTTACAGCAGCAATTTTTGCGGCAAGAAGAGGAGCACATGTGCTGATTTTAGAACATATGGACAGAGCCGGCAAGAAAATTTTGGCGACTGGTAATGGAAAATGTAATTTCACTAACGAGAAGCAGGGAATTGCTTATTATCATGGCAAGAACCCTGCCTTTGTATTGCCTGCGCTTCGCCAGTTTGGTTTACAGGAGACGCTGCAGTTCTTTGGAGAGCTGGGGATTTACCCTAAAAAGAAACGAGATGGCTATTATTATCCAGCTAGTGGACAGGCAGTGTCGGTAGTGGAAACATTGTTGATGGAATGCAAGCGGCTGGATGTAAAGATAGCTTATAACATTGGAGTTCGTGAGATTGTAAAAGAGAGAGAGAGGTTTTCATTCCATACGAAACAGGGTATTCTTAAAAGCAGATGCTGTATCATTGCTACTGGTGGAAGAGCTGCCCAAAAAACAGGGAGTGATGGCAGCGGAAATCTATATATTGAGAGATTTGGACATAAATTGACAGATATTGTACCGGCTTTAGTTCAATTGCAAGGAAAACAGTCGTTTTTAAAAGAAATTGCAGGAATACGTGCAGACGGAAAGATTCAAATTTACATAGATGGTGAAAGAGTGGCAGAGGATATGGGGGAATTGCAGTTAACAGCATTTGGGGTTTCCGGCATTCCCACATTTCAGGTCAGCCGTCATGCTTCTTTTGCCCTGTTCCGAGGAAAAGCAGTGTATGCCACTTTGAATTTCCTGCCGGATTTGACCAGAGAGGAAACGCAGGAATTGTTCATACAGCGTTTCTGCCATTACGGCGGGGGAAAAAAAGCAATTCAGGCGTTAACCGGGCTTTTTCCAGATAAGCTGAACAAGGTACTCTTAAAAGAAGCACAGATACCTTTGGATAAGCTGGCTGTTGAATGTACGGTGCAGGAATTGGCTGCCCTGGCAGTGAAGGCACAGTGTTTACGCATAGATATTATCGGCACAAAAGGATTTGACAACGCCCAGGTCAGCGCGGGAGGCGTAGACACGGATGAGGTCAATCCCACGACCATGGAATCGAGGTTGGCGCCAGGTCTTTATTTTTGCGGAGAGGTACTGGATGTGGACGGGGTGTGCGGTGGTTATAATTTGCAGTGGGCATGGAGCAGCGGTTATATTGCCGGGGATTCAGCAGCTTCCGTCTGTGAGTTAGATTGATGTCAGGGAGGTACTTATGATAAGGATTCAGCAGCTTAAGCTGCCAATTACCCATAGCAGGGAACAATTACTTAAAAAAATAGCGAAAACATTGCGGATTCGGCAGGAATCAGTCATTTCTTATACGATTTGTAAACAGTCCATCGATGCCCGCAGGAAAAGCGAGGTATCTTTTGTCTATACGATAGACGTCAGCGTCAATAATGAGGAAAATGTGCTGCGAAGAGTAAAAGGAAAGCAGATTTCGATGGCACAAGAAGTAAAGTATCAATTTCCACGGGGAGGGGAGAAGATATTGAAGTATAAGCCGATCATTATAGGCAGCGGTCCGGCAGGATTGTTTTGTGCCTATCTGCTTGCGGAATATGGTTTTTGTCCCCTGATTCTTGAGCGCGGAAAGCCTGTGGAGGAACGCACCAGGGAAGTCGAGAAATTCTGGCAGCAAAATATCTTAAATCCTCATACCAATGTTCAATTTGGCGAAGGCGGTGCTGGCACATTTTCCGATGGGAAACTGAATACGCTTGTGAAAGATGTCAACGGCAGGAATAAAAAAGTATTGGACATTTTCATCCGCCATGGTGCGCCGGACGCCATCTCCTATCAGGCAAAACCGCATATTGGGACTGATATCCTGCGGACTGTAATTCAGAACATGCGCAGACAGATAGAAGCATGGGGAGGCTCCTATCTGTTTGATACCTGTGCAACAGATTTGGAAATTTCTCATGGAAACCTTCGGACAGTGATATGTCAAAACCAAATGACAGGAGAAATCCATAACATAGAGACGGAACTAGCGGTGCTTGCCGTTGGACATAGTGCGAGGGATACATTTGCTATGCTTGAGAACAGAGGATTTCAGATGGAAGCCAAATCTTTTGCGGTGGGGCTTCGGGTAGAGCATCCGCAAACGATGATTAGCGAGACGCAATATGGGAAAGAGGCGGCGGAAATTTTGGAGGCTGCACCTTATAAAATAACGGCAAATCTGGAAAATGGGCGCGGCGTCTATTCTTTCTGCATGTGTCCCGGCGGCTATGTGGTCAATGCCTCTTCTGAGGCGGGACAGATTGCCACAAATGGCATGAGTTACAGCACAAGGGACGGCAAAAATGCCAACAGCGCCATTATTGTTACAGTGACGCCGGATGATTTTGGCGGAGATGGACCGCTTGCCGGTGTACAGTTTCAGCGAAGTCTGGAGAAAAAAGCTTATGAACTGGGAAATGGCAAAGTTCCCCAGCAGCTTTTTGGAGATTTTGAGCGCAAAAAGTTATCGGATAGTTATGGCAGCTTTGCATCCGAAATCAAAGGTCTTCACCAGTTTGGCGCACTGCATGAGCTTTTCCCAGCGGAAATTGTAGAATCTTTTTGTCAGGGAATGCATAAATTTGCACGTCACATTCCGGAATTTGACCGTGAGGATACCATATTATCCGGGGTGGAGAGCCGGACGTCTTCTCCGGTACGGATTACCAGAAATGAAGAATTTGAGAGTAATTATAAAGGGGTCTATCCCTGTGGGGAGGGCGCCGGATATGCCGGGGGCATTATGTCTGCAGCTATGGATGGCATGAAAATTGCAGAAGCTATTGCACAAAAATACAAAGGAGGGGATTCATTGTGGCAGAGATGACGCCGATGATGCAGAAATATTTAGAGACGAAAAAAGAGTATCCGGACTGCATTTTATTTTACCGTTTGGGAGATTTCTATGAAATGTTTTTTGAGGATGCCCTGACGGCATCCAAAGAACTGGAAATTACCCTGACTGGAAAAAACTGCGGATTGGAGGAGCGTGCTCCAATGTGCGGCGTACCGTTCCATGCAGTGGAGAATTATCTCAATAAACTGGTAGCGAAAGGATACAAAGTTGCAATCTGTGAACAGGTGGAAGACCCCAAAATGGCGAAAGGCTTAGTCAAACGGGAGGTTGTGCGCATTGTGACCCCCGGAACGAACCTGGATACACAGGCATTGGATGAGACGAAGAACAATTACATTATGTGCATTGTATACATTGCTGACCGTTACGGCATTTCCATAGCGGATGTCACGACCGGCGACTACTATGTGACCGAGTTGGATACGGAACGCAAGCTCTTGGATGAGATACATAAATTTACACCTTCGGAGATTATCTGCAACGAAGCTTTCTATATGACCGGCATGGATTTTGAAGATTTAAAGCACAGGCTGAATATCGCGATTTATTCGTTAGACAGCTGGTATTTCAGCGATGAGACAGCCAAAGGCACGCTGCTTAGCCATTTTAAGGTTGCGGATCTGCAGGGCTTAGGACTTGAAGATTACGAATCCGGAACGGTTGCGGCAGGCGCGCTGCTGAAATATCTCTACGAGACTCAGAAGAACAATCTGGCAAACATGACGTCGCTGCAGCTATACAGTACAGGAAAATACATGATTATAGACAGCTCCACACGCCGCAACCTGGAGCTGGTAGAGACGCTGCGGGAAAAGCAGAAAAGAGGCTCCCTCTTGTGGGTGCTGGATAAGACGAAGACGGCAATGGGCGCAAGACTGCTTCGCAGTTTTGTGGAACAGCCTCTGATTGAGAAAGCGGAAATTGAGCGGCGTCTGGACGCCATAGAATCACTGAAAGAAAATGCCATGGTTCGGGAAGAAATTCGCGAGTATCTGAACCCGATTTATGATTTGGAACGTCTGATTGGCAGAGTGACCTACCAGACGGCAAATCCCAGAGACTTGATTGCGTTCAAATCTTCTTTGCAAATGCTTCCCTTTCTGAAAACACTGCTTGATGAATGCCAAGTATCTCTGCTGGAAGAAATTCAGGCAGATTTAGACCCGCTGGAAGACGTTTTCGCACTTATCGAAGCTTCCATTGCGGAGGAGCCGCCTATTTCCATCCGGGATGGCGGAATCCTGAAAGGAGGTTATGACGAGGAAATTGATAAGCTGCGCCAGGCCAAGACAGAAGGTAAAGGCTGGCTGATGGAACTGGAGGCCAAGGAGCGGGAGCGTACAGGCATCAAAAATCTGCGCATCAAATACAACAAAGTATTCGGTTATTATCTGGAAGTGACAAATTCCTACCGTGATATGGTTCCGGATGACTATATCCGCAAACAGACGCTCACCAATGCCGAGCGTTATATTACCGCGGACTTAAAGGAACTGGAGGATATCATTCTGGGTGCAGAGGACAAGCTGGTAGCCTTGGAATACGAAATTTTCCAGGATATCCGCAGCAAGATAGCCAGAGAAGTGCTGCGCATCCAGAAGACGGCTAAAGCGGTAGCCGGTATTGATGTGCTGTCTGCGCTTGCACTGGTGGCAGAGCGTGGCAATTACTGCCGTCCCTCCATCAACGAAAAGGGTGTTATCGACATTAGAAATGGCCGTCATCCGGTGGTGGAAAAAATGATAAACAATGACATGTTTATTGCCAACGACACGTATCTGGACAATAAGAAACAGCGGATTTCCATTATTACCGGACCGAACATGGCTGGAAAGTCCACGTATATGCGCCAGACTGCGCTGATTGTGCTGATGGCGCAAATTGGCAGCTTTGTACCGGCAGAGAGTGCTAAAATAGGTATCGTGGACCGTATTTTCACAAGAGTCGGGGCTTCTGATGATTTGGCGAGCGGGCAGAGTACCTTTATGGTAGAGATGACCGAAGTTG
>CAJUHY010000067.1:0-5279 GCA_910585895.1 uncultured Lachnospiraceae bacterium | reverse complement strand
CGAAGTTGCCAATATTTTAAGAAATGCCACAAACAACAGCCTGTTGGTGCTTGACGAAATCGGGCGCGGCACGAGTACGTTTGACGGCCTTAGCATTGCCTGGGCAGTTGTGGAACATATCAGCAACCCCAAACTGCTGGGGGCAAAGACTCTGTTTGCCACCCACTACCATGAACTCACAGAGCTGGAGGGGAAACTTGATAATGTGAATAATTACTGCATCGCTGTCAAGGAAAAAGGAGACGACATTGTATTTCTGCGCAAGATTGTCCCTGGCGGCGCGGATAAGAGTTACGGTATCCAGGTGGCAAAGATTGCCGGTGTGCCGGAGACTGTGATTGCGCGCGCCAAAGTAATTGCCGAGGAACTATCGGCGCATGATATTGCAGAATTTACCGAAAGGATTGCGGTGGAAGGGACGCCGGCCAAGAAAAACAGCAAGAAACTTGATGAAGTGGATTTGACGCAGATGTCATTGTTTGATACAGTAAAAGACGATGACATTATCCAGGAACTGCAGGAGTTAGATTTGAGCAATTTAACCCCCATAGATGCTCTCAATAAATTATACCAGCTGCAGAATAAGATTAAAAACCGCTGGTAGGTTAACATAATATTATTATGTTAACTTGATATTTCCAAAGAAAGGAGAGTGCCATATGTCCTTAACGTATGCAACATTGGGAACAGAAAAAAAAGATTATACAGAAGATGATTACTACAGCATTCCGGAAAATATACGTGCGGAATTGATAAAAGGAAAAATTTATTACTTGGCAGCACCGAGCAGGATTCATCAAGAAGTTTTGTCTTTCCTTCATGCTACAATCTATGCCTATATTAAGGAAAAAAGGGGAACTTGTAAAGTATATCCAGCTCCGTTTGCCGTAAAACTTTTCAATGACAGAAAGACCATTGTGGAGCCGGACATCAGCGTTATCTGCGACCCTGGTAAGCTTACGGACAAAGGATGCAGCGGCGCGCCGGACTGGATTATTGAGATTATTTCACCGGGTAATCCCGGAAATGATTACGTCCGCAAGCTGAATCTGTACGCGGATGCAGGAGTGCGGGAGTATTGGATTGCAGACCCCAGTGGCAAGACGGTATCTGTCTATAATTTAGCATCAGGGACATTCCGTGCTGTAGAATATTCTTTTGAAGATGAAATTAAGGTAATGATATATGAGGATTTATCAATTACATTGAGGGAATTTGCCAAAAATAGTCAAGGATAAATTATCTCCGTACCAAAAGGTCTTGCTGCCAAAGGCAGCAAAGACATCTTGCACAAAAAGTGATTGGAAAGCTGGTTTTCCATACAGCAAGACCTTTTAATATCCCATCACCCTTTTTACAAAATACAGAATCACCATATAAGGAGCACATATGCCAAATATTCAGATTTTAGACCAGCAGACAATTGACAAAATTGCAGCCGGGGAAGTCATTGAGCGGCCTTCCTCCGTGGTAAAAGAGTTAGTGGAGAACGCCATCGATGCACAGGCAAGCGCAGTCACAGTAGAAATTAAAGAAGGCGGTATCTCCTTCATCCGTATCACTGACAACGGCTGCGGCATTGAAAAGGAACAGGTTCCCCTCGCTTTTCTGCGGCATTCCACCAGCAAGATTAAGAGCGTGGAGGACCTTTTTTCCGTTTCCTCTTTAGGTTTTCGCGGCGAGGCATTGTCCAGCATCGCAGCAGTTTCCCAGGTAGAACTGATTACAAAGACACCCAAAGAAATGAGCGGTATCCGTTATATTATTGAGGGGGGAAAAGAGCAGTCGTCGGAGGAAATCGGCGCGCCGGAAGGAACGACATTTTTGGTACGAAATTTATTTTATAATACCCCGGCAAGAAGAAAATTTTTAAAGACGCCGCAGACCGAGGCTGGATATATCGGCAGCCTCATGGAGAAACTTGCCTTGTCCCACCCGGAAATTTCTTTTAAATTTATTGCCAATAATCAGCTCAAGCTCCATACCTCAGGTAATTCTAATCTGAAGGAAATCATTTATCATATTCATGGAAGGGATATTGCCGGAAACCTTTTAGAGGTCCATGGGGAAAACGAATTGTTTTCCGTCCATGGTTTTATTGGCAAACCGCTGATTTCCAGAGGAAACCGCAGCTATGAGAATTATTTTATCAATGGCAGATATATTAAAAGCGCGCTTATTGCCAAAAGCATTGAGGAGGGCTACAAATCGTTTGTCATGCAGCACAAGTATCCATTTACTGTGCTGCACATTTCCGTTAAAGGCGAATTGTTAGACGTCAATGTCCATCCTACAAAAATGGAATTGCGGTTTTCTAATGGAGAAGCTATCTATCAATTCCTCACAGATTTGGTGAGACAAATTATCAACCAGAGTGAATTGATTTATCAAACAAATCTGGACAATGAGAGGGAAACCAAAAAGAAACAGGAGCTGCAGAAAAAAGAATATTTAAAATCAGGCAGAAAGGCGCCGGAACCTTTTGAAACAAAGCGTTTGCAAGCGGTGAAGGAGGAAATCCGCAGGAACAGCCCATACGAGAAGAAATATCCGCAGGGAATAAATGTCCGGCAGCCGTTAACTGCATTTACGGCAGGAACAGACACACGGCAGCCAGCAGCTACAATTACGGAAAAAACAGACTCACAGCAATCGGAGAAATCAAATATAGCGGAGAAACAGCCAGATTTAGCGGCTGAGGCAGCAGATTATGGCATTTCGCCGGAGAAGATGGGTGAACAGCCCAACACAGCATATCATGTTTCCGAAAGTGCAAGGCAATCCGAAACCGCTCAGGAAGAGGCGGCTGCTGATAGGGAAAGCGGTGAATACCGTCAAGAAGAATTTCCACAGAATACGCGCAGGCTCCTTGATATTTGCTCTCAGAAAGAGCAGAGGATTATAGGTCAGGTGTTTGATACCTACTGGTTAGTGGAGTTTGATAATCAGCTCTATATTATTGACCAACATGCGGCGCATGAGAAAGTACTGTATGAACGAACGATGAAATCTATGGATGATAAGGAATTTACATCCCAGGTAATCTATCCACCTATCTTATTGACTTTAAATATGCAGGAGGAAGAACTATTAAAGAGATACAGGAAATATTTTGAGAAACTTGGATTTGCGCTGGAACATTTCGGCGGCAAAGAATATTCCGTGACGTCTGTGCCGGCAAATCTGTTTGGGATTAAGGGCAAAGAACTGCTCGTGGAAATGTTGGACGGTTTGTCTCAGTTTCACGGCAGGGAGACGCCGCAGATAATTACGGAAAAGATTGCTTCCATGTCCTGTAAGGCCGCAGTAAAGGGCAATCAGAAATTATCCAGACAGGAAGTGGAAGCTTTGATTGCAGAACTGCTTACGCTGGAGAACCCGTATCACTGCCCGCATGGGCGCCCCACCATTATCTCTATGACAAAATATGAATTGGAAAAGAAATTTAAGCGGGTGTTATGATGAAAAAACCTTTGATAATTTTAACTGGTCCCACAGCGGTGGGCAAGACAGAACTTTCCATCCGCCTGGCAAGGATGGTACAGGGCTCTGTCATCTCGGCGGATTCCATGCAGGTTTACCGCCATATGGACATCGGCTCCGCGAAGATAACCAGAGAGGAAATGCAGGAAATTCCGCATTACCTAATTGATGAATTTGAGCCGTCTGAGGAATTTCATGTTGTTCGTTTTCAGGAATATGCCAGAAAATATATGGAGGAAATCTATGCACAGGGCAGGATTCCCATAATTGTAGGCGGAACTGGTTTCTATATACAGGCGCTCTTATATAATATTGATTTCACGAAGGAGCAGGAGAATAAAGAATATCGTGCATATTTGGAAAAGATTGCCAGTGAGCAGGGAGGGCATATTCTGCACGAAATGTTGAAAGAAGCAGACCCTGAAGCGGCCAGGCAGATTCATGAGCATAATTGTAAACGTATCATACGCGCGCTGGAATTTCACCATTTTTCCGGTCAGAAGATTTCTGCCCATAACGAGAAAGAGCGGCAGAAAGAATCTCCCTATAATTTTGCCTACTTTGTCCTCAATGATGACAGAGCGAAACTTTATGAGAGAATCAATGGACGTGTGGAACAGATGATAGAAGACGGACTTGTGCAAGAGGTGCAAAAACTGCAGAAACTTGGGTGCAGCCGTGCTATGGTGTCCATGCAGGGGCTTGGCTATAAAGAAGTCCTTGCCTGCCTGGAGGGGGAATTGACCTTAGAGGAAGCCGTCTACCGTATTAAGCGCGACACCCGGCATTTTGCCAAACGGCAATTGACATGGTTTCGCCGGGAACGGGATGTTATTTGGGTGGACAAACAGGAGTTTGCGTATAATAATGATAATATTTTAAAATATATGGAGGCAATTCTGGCAGAGAAAGGTATCATGATATTGAGAAAGCAGGAAGGGAATTACACATGAAAGAGATTTATCAGGAACTGGGAATTGATGAGAAGATTTTTGCTTACGGTGAGGAATTTGAAGAGAAGCTAAAAGAGCGTTTTACAGAGATTGACAAGATAGCGGAATATAATCAGTTAAAGGTAATCAAATCACTGCAGAAACATAAAGTCAGTGCAGAATGTTTTATGGGAAGCAGCGGATATGGGTATAATGATTTGGGAAGGGATACCTTAGAAGAGGTATATGCATCCTGTTTTCATGGGGAAGCAGCGCTGGTACGCCCGCAGATTACTTGCGGCACCCATGCGCTGGCATTGGCATTGATGTCCAATCTCCGCCCGGGAGATGAACTTTTGTCGCCTGTGGGCAAACCGTATGATACGCTTGAGGAAGTTATCGGTATCCGTCCATCAAAGGGTTCCCTCGCCGAATATGGCGTTACTTACCGGCAGGTTGACCTTTTAGAAGACGGTAGTTTTGACTTTGAGAACATCAAGAAGGCAGTCAATGAAAACACAAAACTGGTTACTATTCAGCGTTCCAAGGGATATCAGACAAGACCAACGCTTTCCGTAGCGCGGATTGGCGAACTGATTTCTTTTGTGAAGGAAATCAAGCCAGATATCATCTGCATGGTGGATAATTGTTACGGCGAATTTGTGGAGCGGCGTGAGCCGCTGGAGGTGGGCGCTGACATGATAGTCGGTTCCTTAATTAAGAATCCGGGAGGCGGGCTTGCCCCTGTTGGCGGCTATATTGTGGGCAGGAAGGAATGTGTAGATAATGCAGCATACCGCCTGACGTCTCCAGGGCTTGGCAAAGAGGTCGGGGCTTCCTTGGGGGTTATCCAGTCCTTTTACC
>CAJUHY010000066.1 GCA_910585895.1 uncultured Lachnospiraceae bacterium | reverse complement strand
ACACAGGACGGTAGGCGGTATGCGTGCCAGCATTTACAATGCAATGCCTAAGGAAGGCGTTGAGAAATTAGTTGCATTTATGAAAAAGTTTGAAGAGGAGAATTAAGATGTTTAAATATCATTGCTTAAATCCTATTGCCAACGTAGGGTTAGATTTATTTAACGAAAATTATGCGAAGGCTGACGATATGAATGCTGCACAGGCAGTACTTGTAAGAAGTGCAGCCATGCATGACCTGGATTTGCCGGAGGGGCTTGAGGCAGTTGCCAGAGCAGGCGCCGGAGTTAACAATATTCCTCTGGACAAATGTGCAGACCAGGGAATTGTCGTGTTCAATACACCAGGCGCCAACGCCAATGGTGTAAAAGAGCTGGTATTTGCTGGGATGCTGTTAGCTTCCCGTGACATTATCGGGGGAATTAATTGGGTGTTGGAGAACAAGGACAGCGAAACAGTCGGCAAAGATGCAGAGAAAGCCAAGAAAGCATTTGCAGGCTGTGAGATTGCAGGAAAGAAGTTGGGTGTTATCGGTCTTGGGGCAATTGGTGTCAAGGTGGCAAATGCAGCGACCAAGCTGGGCATGGAAGTATACGGCTATGATCCCTTTATTTCGGTCAATGCAGCCTGGAGCCTCTCAAGGTTTGTAAAGCATATCAGCAATGTGGAGGATATTTACCGTGAATGTGATTACATTACCATTCATGTGCCGCTGTTAGAGGATACCAAGAAGATGATTAACAAGGATGCGCTGTCACTGATGAAAGAGGGCGTTGTTATCCTGAACTTTGCAAGGGACCTTCTGGTAGACGAGGAAGCAGTTATCGAGGCAATCAAAGAGGGCAAAGTAAAGAAATATGTTTCTGATTTTGCTAACACCACCACAGCCGGACAGGAAGGCTGTATCGTAATCCCGCATCTGGGGGCTTCCACAGAGGAGTCAGAAGACAATTGTGCACAGATGGCAGTCCGGGAGATTATGGATTATCTGGAAAATGGAAATATCCACAACTCTGTGAATTATCCAAATTGCGATATGGGCGTCTGCTCTGCCGCAGGGCGTGTGGCAATCCTTCATAAAAACGTAAAGGGACTTATTGGAAAATATACTGCAGTTATGGGAAATAATAATATTAATATTTCTGATATGACGAACAAGAGCCGTGGAGATTTTGCATATTCTCTGTTAGATATTGATTCTCCTGTTACAGAGTCAGCGATAGAGCAGCTGAAGGAAATCGAAGGTGTATTGAAGGTGAGAGTAATTAAATAATTATTCTGAAAAACAGAAAATCAGGCTTTTTCAAATGAGTTTGAAAAGTCTGATTTTTTGTTTCTATAGTGTATTGAATGGTTTAATATTTGTTGTTATAGTGCTGCAGGATGATATTGAGAGAACGGTATTCCTCCATCATCTGCTGATATGTATCAAAGATGGCGGAACAGGATTTCTGTGTTTTTTCGATAATATCATCAAACGATTTCTCCACCGTTTTGAGGATTCTGTCATTCATGCCGCTGTTTTGGTATTTTTCCTTCAAAAGAGCCCGCAGCCTGGGGTGATGGCAGTAGGAAACATTCATTTCCACAGACAGGCAGTCGCTCATCAAACAGGACAGAGCTACGACCTCAGCTGCAGGAGTGGGTGAGAATGTTACTGTCTGATTATCTTTCCAGCATTTCAGAAGAAGCGCTGATTCCTCGATGAGATTCAGAACTTGTTGGTCCACATTTCCGGAAAGTATCTGCCTGGTCACATCCAGAGTAGAATCGTTATGTAATATCTGCAGATAATGGTTGTAATCCTCTTCATTGGCCAAGGTTTTGGTCAGCGCAACTTTTCCGGCATTGTGCAGCAGCGCGGCGGCAGCAATAAGCTCATTAGAGTGTGTGGGTAACTGCAGTGCGTGGGCAATATTTTTGCCCAGATGGATGGCATAGTCCGTGTGCAGCGCAGTGTATTCGCTTCTGAAATCAATGGAAAAAATCAGGGTCATGAGGTATTTGCGTGTCTGCTCCCCCATGAGATGAGAGTGTTCCTTGATATAATCTGTAACTTCTTTCTGGAATTCCATGGATTTTATATGTTCCAATATCTGGTATTTTTCCTGAGAACTCCAAAACCAGCGGATGTCAGAAGGATAAAACTTACGGTCGCTGTACTGTTCCAAAAAAGACCACAAATCGCCGTCTGGATTCTGTACACAGAATACGTCTATCCGGTCAGCAAGATAAATCAACTTGGCAATGTCACGGTGATAACTGCTGATAGGGACACAGTAATACTGTGCATTGCCGTGGTGATGATATAAAATAACATCGGAATACTGCGATAGAGGGGAAAAATCTTTAAATAAAAGATAGCCGAACACCGCATGTTCCATAGACTCGTCCGAATCAAAGCTGAGCATGGAATCAATCTCACTGTCCTTGTAAGCACCGATATCATGAAGCAGTCCCAACATAAAAATATCGTGTTTTTCCTGCGAAGTATACCGTCTGGTCTCCTCTAACATCTTCATGAGGATATAGGCGACCCGCTCGCCGTGGCTGGTAAGCCGTGGATTCAGATGCTGAAAAGAACAGCGGATAATATCCACAGCATTGATAGGTTGAGGTTTATTCATAGCATCTACCTCCATTTCCAAATTCTGTAAAATATTATTTGCTTTTGTCCCGATACCTATAATATAATTATATTACAGTTCAAATGAAGTGTCAATTCAGGAAAGAGAATGTAAAGGAGAAAAAATGTGGTGGGATTTGGCAAATAATTTGCTATTTAATTGTGTGCTGTCTAAGGCGGATACAGAGGCAGTGACAGACAATTTAGCGGAGCTGGAAGAACTGCAGAAGATGGCAGAGCCAGGGGTATTGAAAAACTACCTTAAGGATATTGTTCCTATGTTTGTCGACTTCGCAGTGCGGGTCATATTTGCGTTTCTGATTTATCTTATCGGCAAGAAAATTATCAAGTGGATTCGCAAAGTTTTAAAGCGTGCTTTGCAGCGCTCCTCTGTAGATGAGGGGGTCTGCCAGTTTCTTGATTCGGCAGCAAAGATTTTGCTGTATGTAGTTTTGGCAATGGCAGTGATTAATCAGCTTGGCGTGGCAACGACTTCCATGGTGGCTGTGCTGGGTTCTGTTGGTCTTGCTTTAGGACTTGCTTTGCAGGGAAGCCTTTCTAATTTTGCCGGCGGAGTACTGATTTTATGGTTTAAACCATTTAAAGTCGGGGACTATATTATTGAAGATACGCATAAGAACGAGGGAACTGTAACGGAAATCCAGATTTTTTATACTAAGCTTCTGACAACAGATAACCGGACGGTAGTTATTCCGAATGGGACGCTTGCCAACTCCAGCCTTACGGATGTGACGCATCAGGATAGGCGGAGGATAGACCTCTATGTGGGAATCTCATATGATGCGGATATCAAAAAGGCCAAGGAAATACTGAGAGAGATTATCAGCAAAGAGCCGGACAGGATTGAGGGAGAAGAGTCGGTGGTGTTTGTGGATTCCCTGGAGGACAGCAATGTCCGTCTCGGTCTGCGGTTCTGGGTGCCCACAACGAATTACTGGAGTGCGAGATGGAGAGTGACGGAGGAAATGAAAGTAATGTTTGATGAAAATCAGATTGAGATTCCGTATAATCAGCTCACAGTATCGCTGAAAAAAGAATAAAAAGAGTATTTGAAAACAGAAAGGATATAGGATGATGAATTTAAGTAATTGTACGGCATATGAGGTGCTGGAAGAAAAGAAACTGGACGATATTCAATCCATGGGCTATCTGCTCCGCCATAAAAAAAGCGGCGCAAGAATCAGTCTGATTTCTAATGAGGATGAGAATAAGGTGTTTTATATCGGATTTCGCACTCCGTCTTTGGACAGCACGGGAGCGGCGCATATCTTAGAACATTCTGTGCTATGCGGTTCTCAGAAATTTCCGGTAAAAGACCCATTTGTGGAATTGGTCAAGAGTTCCCTTAATACCTTTTTAAATGCCATGACCTATCCAGATAAAACAATTTATCCGGTGGCTAGCTGTAATGATAAGGACTTTCAGAATTTGATGGAAGTATATCTCGATGCCGTGCTCTATCCCAATATTTACCAGCACAGAGAAATATTTGGACAGGAAGGATGGCATTATGAGATGGAGGATATGGAGTCCCCGCTTACCATCAACGGCGTGGTCTACAATGAGATGAAAGGAGCCTTTTCTTCGCCAGATGAGGTCTTGAGCCGGGCGATTATGAGCACGCTCTACCCGGACACTTCTTATTCCTTTGAGTCCGGCGGTGACCCGGAGGTGATTCCTGAACTCAGCTATGAGCAATTTCTTGCGTTCCATCAGAAATATTACCACCCCATCAATTCCTATATTTATCTGTATGGGAATATGGACATGGAAGAGAAACTGAACTGGATGGACAGGGAATACCTCAGTAAATTTGAGGCTATTGAGGTGGATTCCCAGGTGAAGGAACAGAGGCCTTTTGATAAGATGCGCGAGGTGGAGATACCTTACAATATTGCCAGCGGAGAGTCTTTGGAAGACAATACTTACCTTTCCTATAATGTGAGTACCGGAAGCATACTTGATAAGACTTTATATGTGGCATTTGATATCTTGGATTATGCATTGCTTTCTGCACCGGGAGCGCCGTTGAAGCAAGCGCTTTTAGATGCGAAAATTGGCAAGGATATTATGGCTTCTTTCGATAATTATACGCTGCAGCCTATGTTGTCCGTGGTGGCAAAGAACAGCAATATGAAACGCAAGGAAGAATTTATAGAAATTATCCAGAACGTACTGAAAGAGCAGGTCGAGAAAGGAATCAATAAGAAATCATTGCGGGCAGGGCTTAATAGCTTTGAGTTCCGTTATCGGGAGGCCGATTATGGACAGTTTCCCAAAGGGCTCTTATTTGGCATCAAGTGTCTGGATAGTTGGCTTTATGACGATAGCAAGCCTTTTTTACATCTTGAGGAACTGGAGATTATTGAATTCCTCAAACAGCAGGTGGAAACCGGATATTTTGAAAAACTTGTGCAGGAATATCTCCTGGATAATACTCATGCGGCAGTTGTCATTGCCAGACCGGAGTATGGACTTAATGCAAGGAGAGAAGAAGCGCTGGCGAAGAAGCTTCAGGAGTACAGAGAGTCACTGAGTATGGAGGAACGTCAGGAAATCGTATCATTTACCCACCATCTGCGCCAGTATCAGGAAGAGCCGTCTTCACAGGAAGATATGGATAAACTTCCTGCGCTTACCAGACAGGATATTAAGAAGGAAGGAGAGAAACTATACATCCGGGAAAAGTATGTGGATGACACGCTGCTTTTGTGCCATGATATTGATACCAATGGTATCGCTTACTTCAGCCTGATGTTTGATGTGACAGACCTTCCTGAGGAGAAAATTCCCTATCTTGGCATTCTGAAATCCGTTCTCGGATATGTGGATACGAAGACTTATACATTTTCCGAACTGGCCAATGAAATTAACCTGCATACTGGTGGAATTTTCAGTAATATCGGGATTTATCCGCACGTAAATGGGGAGAGTATTTCCCTGAAATATGAGGTGAAGGTAAAAGCTTTATACCATGAGATTCCCAGGACAATGGAGATTATTCGCGAGATTTTATCTTTGAGCAGTTTTCAAGGGCAGGAGCGTCTCTATGAGATTATCGCTGAACTTAAATCCCGTCTGCAGATGAATTTGAGTTCAGCAGGGCATTCCATCTCCTCCATGCGCGCTATGTCCTATTTTTCGGAAAGTGCAAAGTATACGGATATGACACAGGGAATTGAATTTTATCAGTTGGTCAAGGAGTTGGAGGAACATTTTGAAGAGAAGAAGGAGGCGCTGAGTGAAATATTGATGGGACTTGCAGAGGAAATTTTCTGTAAGGAAAACCTGATGTTCAGCATCGGTGCACAGAAGCAGGGCATGGAGCAAATTGAGCGGGAGGTAGGTGCATTAAAAAAAATTCTGCATGAAAAATATCAGGGCCAAGAGCCGGAACCGCTGCAGCTTGTCAAGAAAAATGAAGGTTTCCTTGATGCCTCGCAGGTGCAGTATGTGTCCCGTGCCGGAAATTTCTGCAGAGAAGGTTATGAATATACCGGAGCGCTGCGGATATTGAAAGTGCTGCTCAGTTATGATTATCTGTGGCTCAATGTTCGTGTCAAAGGCGGCGCTTACGGCTGTATGAGCGGCTTTACGAGGAACGGAAACGGTTATTTTACTTCCTACCGTGACCCGCATCTTGCCCGGACTAATGAGGTATATGAGGGAATTCCTGAGTATCTTGAGCAGTTTACCGCAGAGGAAAAAGAAATGACAAAGTATATCATCGGAACTTTCAGCGCTGTAGATGCGCCGCTGACCCCGGCGGCAAAGACAGGGCGAAGCGCTACTGCTTATCTTACCGGCGTGACAGAAGATATGTTGAAAAAGGAGCGCGCAGAGACTTTAAACGCTACCCAGGAAGATATCAGAAGCCTTGCCGGTATTGTGCGGGCTGTACTGAAAGAAAATGCATTCTGCGTTATCGGGAATGAGCAGAAGCTTACTGAGGAGAAAGAACTGTTTCAGGAATTAAAGAACTTGTATTAGGAGGAATTTGCGTTAAAGGGGAATTTACATTTTCACAGAGAATCTAAATTGCACAGAGAATTTACATGAGGGAGAATTTATTTAAAGGAGAATTTATGGAAACAAATTTAAAATCAGGTTTTGTTACATTGATTGGCAGGCCAAATGTAGGAAAATCTACGCTGATGAACCGTCTGATTGGGCAGAAGATTGCCATTACCTCTAAAAAGCCTCAGACGACAAGAAACCGTATCCAGACTGTCTATACGGATGAGGAGCGCGGGCAGATTGTGTTTTTAGATACGCCGGGAATCCACAAGGCGAAGAATAAGCTGGGGGAGTATATGGTAAATGTGGCAGAACGCACGCTGCAGGAGGTGGATCTTATTCTCTGGCTGGTAGAACCCAGCAATTTTATCGGTGCAGGTGAACGACATATTTTGGAAAAACTTGCGAAGGTAAAGACGCCGGTCATCCTTATTATCAATAAAACAGACACCGTGAAGAAAGAAGAGATTCTTTCCCATATAGATACCTACCGTAAGGAGTATGATTTTGCAGAAATTGTGCCTTTGTCAGCATTACGCGGGGAGAATACCGAGATTCTGCCGGATTTGATTTTTAAGTATCTGCCCTATGGTCCGATGTTTTATGATGAGGATACGGTCACTGACCAGCCGGAGCGGCAGATTGTGGCTGAGATTATCCGGGAGAAATCACTCCATGCCCTGGAGGAAGAGATTCCGCATGGAATTGCTGTTACCATTGAGCGTATGAAAAAGCGCGGTAAAGGCGGCCTCATAGATATTGATGCCACGATTGTCTGTGAACGGGATTCCCATAAGGGAATCATCATTGGCAAGGGCGGCAGTATGTTAAAGAAAATTGGTACAAATGCACGGTTTGAGATTGAGCGCTTTTTGGAAAGCAAGGTTAATTTAAAACTTTGGGTCAAGGTGAAAAAAGACTGGCGCGACAGTGATTTTCTGCTCAAAAATTTTGGCTATCGAAAAGATGACAATTAGGGAAACGCTAAATCGGCGTTCTAATCGACGTGCCTTAAGAAATCTGCCAGATTTTTGTTAGTATAACAACATGTGGACAGGACACCATAATAAGGATGAACAGAAGAACAGGGGGATTCCACATGATTGAACAGGAATGGAAGAGATTTGCAAGTACGGGAAGTATTGAGGATTACTTAAACTATAAGAGCCATCAGGAGGCGGAAGGAATCTATGGAAATGCCGCAGGCGTTATGCTGGCTGGCAGAAATTCCACAGGCAGGAGTGTGAACAGATATGGCGCAGACCATAACGCTGACGGGCATGGTGCTGTCAGCGGTCCCGGTGGGGGAATATGACAAAAGAATAGTGCTTCTGACGAAAGAGAGAGGAAAGGTTTCTGCATTTGCTCGCGGGGCGCGCCGCCCGAACAGCCAGTTGATTGCAGCCAGCAACCCTTTTTCTTTCGGGCAGTTTGAAGCCTATGAGGGACGCAGTTCTTATACGGTAGTGAAAGCGGATATTTCCAACTACTTTCGTGAGCTGGCTGCAGATTTTGAAGGAGCCTACTATGGTTTTTATTTTATGGAGATAGCGGATTATTATGCGAGGGAGAATGTTGATGAAATACATATGCTGAAACTTCTCTACCAGTCTCTGCGGGCTCTGGAGAGCAAAAGTCTTGATAATTGCCTTGTGCGGCGCATTTTTGAATTGAAAGCAATGGTAGTGAATGGGGAATATCCCAATGTATTTACCTGTCTGAAATGCGGCAAAGAGAAAGAACTGCGCTATTTCCATGTGAGGAGCGGGGGTACGCTCTGTGTAGATTGCGGCAGGCAGGTGATGCAGGTGAGGAGACTGGACAGTTCCACCCTTTATACCCTTCAATATATTATTTCAGCTAAAATCGAGAGACTTTATACGTTTAAGGTTTCCCCTGAGGTCCTTCATGATTTGGCGCAGATTATGGATGAATATATGGCGTATTACATAGATAAGGAGTTCCATGCTTTGCAGGTGCTTGAAGAGAATGAGGGGTTTGCACAAAGGTTTCAGCTATAGTAAGAGGGGTATAATGTTCAGCACACGCCGTTTTCTGAGGTTGCCAAGACGCCATAAAATTGGAAATCAACGGTTGCAATAAATGCTGGAAAAGAGTATAATATGTGAGGTTCGCATTAAAACTTTGAGGAGGTTAGCATATGAAAAAAATAATTTCTATCAGTTTAGCCTGTCTGTTGATAGCGGGATTATTCAGCGCATGTGGAGACTCTTTGGTGGCAGACAGTGATACGGTGTACGTGCAGAAAAAAGGAAAAGTGATTTGTGCGGCTATTTCGGACTTTGACAAAGAGTATTATGATGAGGATGAACTCAGGAAATACATAGAGGAAAGAGTTCAGGCGTATCAGGAAGAGAATGGAAAGAACAGTGTGGAAATTGATAATTTCACAGTGGAGGATAAGGTGGCAACGCTTTATATGAAATACAAGGACTGCGACACTTATCAGGATTTCAACGAGGTGACGCTGTTTTCCGGGACTGTACCGCAGGCTTTGGCGGCAGGCTTTAATTTTAATACAGAGTTCACCGAGATTAAGGAAGGCAAAGCTGCTGGAAGCGTGGCAAATACCACGGTCATGGACAGTGACTTGAAAGTGGTTGTTTTAAGTGAAAAAATAGATGTGAAAGTAGACGGTACTGTGCAGTACATGTCCTCCGATTATACCACTATCAAGGCCAAGGACATTGTTTCCATTGAGGTTCCGCAGGAGGAGAAAGACGGCGCAGAGATGTCTTTGGTATATATTGTGTATAAATAAATGGTGAAATTTGCTGGAGTGTAAACCGCAGAAAGAGAGAGGTAGCGTTATGGAAAAGACAATGGAGAAAATTGTGGCACTGGCAAAAGCAAGGGGATTTGTGTACCCCGGTTCCGAGATTTACGGCGGGCTTGCTAATACATGGGATTATGGAAACTTGGGTGTAGAACTGAAAAATAATGTAAAGAAAGCCTGGTGGCAGAAATTTGTCATGGAAAATCCCTACAACGTGGGTGTGGACTGTGCGATTCTTATGAATCCCCAGACATGGGTGGCTTCCGGTCATCTGGGCGGTTTTTCCGACCCGCTGATGGATTGCAAGGAATGCCATGAGCGTTTCCGCGCAGACAAGATTATTGAAGATTTTGCTGAGGAGAAAGGCATTGCGCTGGAAACTACCGTGGACGGCTGGAGTCAGGAGGAGATGGTGAAGTTTATTGAAGAGCATCAGATTCCCTGTCCAACATGCGGTAAACATAATTTTACAGATATCCGTCAGTTTAACTTGATGTTCAAGACTTTTCAGGGCGTGACAGAAGATGCGAAGAACACAGTATATCTGCGTCCTGAAACGGCACAGGGTATTTTTGTCAATTTTAAGAATGTTCAGAGGACTTCCCGCAAGAAAGTTCCTTTCGGCATCTGTCAGATAGGAAAGTCTTTCCGTAATGAGATTACGCCTGGCAACTTTACGTTCCGTACAAGGGAGTTTGAACAGATGGAGTTGGAATTTTTCTGCGAGCCTGGCACAGATTTAGAATGGTTCCAGTATTGGAGAGGATTCTGCCGCGATTGGCTGCTGAGCCTTGGCATGAAGGAGGAAGAACTGCGTCTGCGTGACCATGACCCGGCGGAACTGGCATTTTACAGCAAGGCAACCACAGACTTTGAATTTTTATTCCCCTTTGGCTGGGGTGAACTGTGGGGGATTGCAGACCGTACTGATTATGATTTAACACAGCATCAGAACACTTCCGGTCAGGATATGAGCTACTTTGATGATGAAAAGAAAGAAAAATATATCCCCTATGTCATTGAACCGTCACTGGGCGCTGACCGTGTAGTTCTGGCTTTCTTATGCGCAGCATACGATGAGGAGAACATCGGCACAGAGGAAAAGCCGGATATGCGTACTGTGCTGCATTTCCATCCGGCGTTGGCTCCAGTGAAGATTGGCATTTTGCCGCTTTCTAAGAAGCTGAACGAGGGCGCTGAGAAGATTTATGCACAGCTGTCTAAAAAATATAACTGTGAGTTTGATGACAGAGGAAACATCGGAAAGCGTTACCGCAGACAGGATGAAATCGGCACACCATTCTGTGTTACATATGATTTCGAGTCTAAGGATGACGGTGCGGTGACGGTGCGCGACCGTGACAGTATGCAGCAGGAGCGTATTAAAATTGAGGATTTGGCTGCATATTTTGCGGATAAGTTTGATTTTTAGGCAAACTTTGATGAAAGCAGCATTTCTTTTGATTTGAATGAACAGTAACTTACATTAGCGGAACTTTATAGAAAAATCTGGAAAAACATATTGCCAAGCGGCAAAAGTATGTTACAATGAATGTGTGTGCTTAGGCAGACAGGGAACATTAATTATGAAAAGTTGTTATAGGAGGAATTAGAATGGCAAACAAATGGGTTTATCTCTTCAAAGAAGGAAATGCAAGTATGCGTGAGCTTCTTGGAGGAAAGGGCGCGAATCTTGCAGAAATGACTAGTTTAGGTCTTCCGGTACCACAGGGTTTTACAATCACGACAGAGGCTTGTACTCAGTATTATGAGGATGGGCGTCAGATTAACGATGAAATCCAGGGACAGATTAATGAGTATATTGGGAAGATGGAAGAAATCACAGGTAAGAAGTTCGGAGATCATGAGAATCCGCTCTTGGTATCTGTCCGTTCCGGTGCAAGAGCTTCTATGCCTGGTATGATGGACACCATCTTGAATTTAGGTCTGAATGAGACCGTAGTAAATGTAATTGCAGAGAAATCTGGTAATCCGCGTTGGGCATGGGATTGTTATAGAAGATTTATCCAGATGTATTCCGATGTGGTTATGGAAGTAGGTAAGAAGTATTTTGAAGAGCTGATTGACAAGATGAAAGCTGACAGAGGCGTGACCCAGGACGTAGACCTTACAGCAGACGACCTGAAAGAACTGGCAGCTCAGTTTAAAGCAGAATATAAAGAAAAGATAGGCGAAGATTTCCCGGATGACCCCAAGGAGCAGCTGATGGGAGCAGTGAAAGCTGTATTCCGTTCCTGGGACAACCCACGCGCCAATGTATACCGCCGCGATAATGATATCCCATATTCCTGGGGTACTGCGGTAAACGTACAGAGTATGGCTTTTGGTAATATGGGTGATGATTGCGGAACCGGCGTTGCCTTTACCCGTGATCCGGCTACCGGCGAGCGTAAGCTGATGGGCGAGTTCCTGACAAATGCACAGGGCGAGGACGTGGTTGCTGGTGTGCGTACTCCGATGCCGATTGCGCAGATGGAAGAGAAATTCCCAGAGGCATTTAAGCAGTTCCAGGAAGTTTGTGAGACGCTTGAGAACCATTATAGGGATATGCAGGATATGGAGTTTACCGTTGAGCATGAGAAACTTTATATGCTGCAGACACGTAACGGCAAGAGAACAGCACAGGCGGCGCTTAAGATTGCCTGTGATTTAGTAGATGAGGGTATGAGAAGCGAGGAAGAAGCAGTTGCTATGATAGAGCCTCGTAATCTGGATACGTTATTGCATCCGCAGTTTGACGCGGACGCGCTGAAAGCGGCAACTCCGGCAGGAAAAGGTCTTGGTGCGTCTCCGGGAGCTGCCTGCGGTAAGATTGTATTTACAGCTGACGATGCAGTGGCATGGGCAGAGAGAGGAGAAAAGGTCGTATTGGTACGTCTTGAAACTTCTCCGGAAGATATTACCGGCATGAAAGCTGCTCAAGGTATTCTGACGGTACGCGGCGGTATGACAAGCCATGCAGCTGTTGTTGCCCGCGGTATGGGTGCATGTTGTGTATCCGGCTGCGGTGACATCAATATGGATGAGGCAAACAAAAAATTTACCTTAGCTGGTAAAGAGTATCATGAGGGAGACCCAATTTCCATTGATGGTACGACAGGTAATATTTATGATGGATTAATCCCCACGGTTGATGCAACCATTGCTGGTGAATTTGGAAGAATCATGGGGTGGGCTGATAAATTCAGAACTTTGAAAGTTCGTACTAATGCAGATACACCTGCAGATGCGAAGAAAGCACGTGAACTGGGAGCAGAGGGTATCGGTCTTTGCCGTACGGAGCACATGTTCTTCGAGGAAGACAGAATCGCAGCATTCCGTGAGATGATTTGTGCAGACACAGTTGAAGAGAGGGAGGAAGCATTGGCCAAAATTCTTCCTTATCAGCAGAGTGATTTTGAGAAATTGTATGAAGCTTTGGAAGGTAATCCAGTTACTATCCGTTTCCTGGATCCGCCATTGCATGAGTTTGTTCCAACTGAGGAAGCAGATATCAAGAAATTAGCAGATGCGCAGGGCAAAACCGTAGAAGATATCAAAGCATTGATTGATTCTCTGCATGAGTTTAACCCGATGATGGGACATCGTGGCTGCCGTCTGGCCGTTACTTATCCTGAGATTGCTAAGATGCAGACC
This sequence comes from uncultured Lachnospiraceae bacterium, assembly GCA_910585895.1. Classification (GTDB taxonomy): domain Bacteria; phylum Bacillota; class Clostridia; order Lachnospirales; family Lachnospiraceae; genus Petralouisia. Next base: position 746 of record CAJUHY010000066.1, on the reverse strand, counting down.
AGTGCAGTTATCCGTGCAGCCATCAATGTCAAGAAAGCACATACTGACTGGGCGCTTAAGCCGGAAATCATGATTCCATTGATTGGTGATATTAAAGAGTTGAAATTTGTGAAGAAGGTAGTTGTTGAGACTGCCGATGCAGAGATTGCCGCAGCAGGCGCAGACTTAGAATATGAAGTAGGTACGATGATTGAAATTCCGAGGGCAGCATTAACAGCAGATGAGATTGCCAAGGAGGCGGACTTCTTCTGTTTCGGTACCAATGATTTGACGCAGATGACCTTTGGCTTCTCACGTGATGATGCAGGTAAATTCTTAAATGCATACTATGATGCTAAGATTTTTGAAAATGACCCATTTGCAAAGCTTGACCAGACAGGTGTTGGTAAGTTGATGGAGACAGCAATCAAGTTGGGTAAACCGGTGAATCCTGCGCTTCATGTTGGAATCTGCGGTGAGCACGGTGGAGATCCTTCTTCTGTAGAGTTCTGCCATAAGATTGGCTTGGATTACGTTTCCTGTTCTCCATTCCGAGTGCCAATAGCTCGTTTGGCGGCTGCACAGGCGGCTATTAACAACTAGAGGAATTAGACAACCCTATATTTACTTCTGTACCTTAACGGTGTCGAGAGAGGATGTAAGGGCATTTATGGCTGAACGTCCAGAGTACACAAAGGCTAACAGATTTAAAGATATTGTGGTAAAAGTCTATATATAAGTTCTGCAAGGGAAAGCAAAGTGCTTTC
>CAJUHY010000065.1 GCA_910585895.1 uncultured Lachnospiraceae bacterium | reverse complement strand
GCGTGGCGGTCTCCCTCAAAATAGAGCACCGTATCCACCATGTGCTCTAACACTCTCGGACCAGCCACTACGCCCTCTTTTGTCACATGGCCCACAATAAACACTGTGATGTCCATTCCTTTGGCGATTTGCAAAAGCCGCGCCGTAGTCTCCCGCACTTGGGACACGCTTCCCGGCGCAGAGCCAACATCCTCACTGTACATGGTCTGAATAGAGTCTATAATCACCACCTGAGGCTTTTCCCTATTGATGACCTGTTCAATGCGCTCTAAACTGGTATCACAGAATAACTGCAGCTTATCAGAAAACTGCCCAATCCTTTGTGCGCGCATTTTTATCTGCTGCAGGGATTCTTCGCCGGAAATATACAAAACTTCCTGGGCATCCGCTAAATTCCTGCAGACTTGCAAAAGCAGTGTGGACTTGCCGATACCCGGGTCTCCACCCACAAGCGCCAGAGAACCTGGCACAATACCGCCTCCCAGTACACGGTCCAATTCCTGGAAACCAGTCTGCAGCCGCTCCTTGGCCTGCATATCAATTTCAGAGATCTTTTTCGTCTTAAGTTCTTCATTCCCTCCTGGTGTACTCTTAACCTTTCCTGCAGATTTTTTATCCACTACCTCTTCCACAAATGAATTCCATTCCCGACAGCCTGGGCATTGCCCCATCCATTTCGCAGATTCATATCCGCAGGACTGGCAGAAATATACGCTGACTTTCTTAGCCTTCGCCATATTTGAAACTCCTTTCCTATAAGATAAGAAATGGGCATCCCAAAAGCCTCTGTATTCTTGGCTTTTAGGATACCCTTCTTAGGATTTCGCAGGTTGTTTATCCAATTTTCTCTATTCTGACTGCAACCGGTTTTCCCTCATTCAATTCCACAGAAAGACTAAGTTTTCCTCCCAGGTTCGTCTTCATATGTCCGGCATCCACATTATCCACTAAAACTTTATATTCCGTCTGTTCTTCAAGTTCCAGTGTAATCTGTGCATCTTCCGGTCCCTCCACCTCAAATGTCATACCACTGTCTGTTACCATGAGACCATTCACTGCGGTTCCCGGTACAGATTCATACACAAACATGCCATTGCGCTCTAGTTTGGTAATTTCTTTAAAAGTCTTGACCTTATACAAATCTCCGCCAAATTCAAAATTATCTGCTTTTGACTTTGAGCTCAGCATGTAATTTCCAAAACTAAGAGCCTCATTATTATCCGTACGGATCAATTCTTTTACTACAGCCATCTTTCTTTCCTCCTTAGGTCATTGTCCCTCCTCAGGGCATTCTACCTTAATTCCCTCCGGATGAGGCCCTCAGGACTCCCCCCACTTCGTGGGTCCCTCCTCAGGGCATTCTACCTTAATTCCCTCCGGATGAGGCCCTCAGGACTCCCCCCACTTCGTGGGTCCCTCCTCAGGGCATATTATACCACATCATCCATACGTTCGGCTAGTCCTATTTCCACTTAATTGTGGTATCTTTTTTAATCGCTGTTGAGAAATCAAAATCCCACTTTCCAGACTTCTTAGGCTTCAATAACGGTTCCTCCGCGCACTGGCCATTCTCCACCGTCTGGCTTGCAAACACCTTGCCCTGATACATAAATTTCACGGTAAACTCTTTAGGCTGTGTAACAACAGGATTCGTTCCCGGGGTCGTCCCTGAATTAGCGCCTGGCGTTGTCCCAGGGTTCGTTCCCGGCGCCGTCCCTGGGTTTGTCCCCGGCGCTGCCCCCGGATTATTGCCTGGCGTTGTCCCCGGGTTCGTTCTTGGCGTTGTTCCTGAATTTCCTGGTGCTCTTGTATTACCGGTACTGCCAGTATTCCCTGTATTGCCTGTACCTCCTGTACTGCCAGAGTTATTGCTGCCAGAGGAAGAAGAATCGTCTGCCTCAGAATCCTCTTCTATATCATCTGTTTCATCTTCAAACTCACTGTCATCTGATTCATCGAAATCTTCCTCATCCATATCTTCCTCATAGTCTGTATCTTCATCTTCCCAAGCCTCTGCTTCCTCAATCAACCCGCTCAATTCATCCTGGGAAATTCCAGTAACGGGAGCATCGCGCTGCACAAGTTCCATCAGGAAATTTAACGCCTGTAAGGAAAGAGTTTCAAAGTCAATTGCTTCCGGTTCTGTCAGATATGAACCTGAGGAACTGTCACCAATACAGGAAGCTTCCTCTCCTGCGGCAATGTAAATTTCTTCGCCTACAGTTCCATCTTCAAGCCGCGTTCCCATAGATACTTTTCCTGAGAAGACAGACACCTTAGTGCAGGCTTCGCCTTCCTCATCTGTTGTTGCTTCTACACGAAAAATTGTACCGCGTACAGCCATGACAGAGTTTGGTGAGTTAACCTCATATGTAGAGTCCGTACTCAAAGGATTCTGAATCTCATTCGTTATCGCTCCCTGCACCAAATCAATCTTTGTTTTAGAATCCTGGGCATCTCCAGCTCCTTCAATGGCCAGAATACTGTTCTCCTCCACCATTGCATACTTATCATCATCCAATTTCAGGCGCATAGAACTGCCATCTGCCACTGTAAGCCGGTCGCCGGATTCCAGGTATAAATCTTCTGCGGCACGGATTTCTCCTGCGCCCTCACGCTCAATATTTGCCGTTCCTTCCAGTTCATAAATCAGAATAGAACGATAGAACTCCTCTCCTTGAAAGAAATGGCTGACTACCAGCACCATTCCTGTAATAGCCACGACTGCCCCACAAAGGAGTGCAGCTATCTTAATTCCTTTTGATTTCTGCATGATAATCCCCCTGTCCTATTGTTTGCGGAAGTCATAGTCTCCATCCGCTGGTACATAAATTGTCGTTCCGCCGCGGTATACAGTATCATCCCCTACGACTTTCCATTTTCCCTTGCCAAGTTTGTAAGCAGTTCCCTTTTTCAATGAATAAACTCCATTTTTCTTGATTCCGTCACGCACCCATTTCTCATATACGGATACCACACAGGACACTTTATTTCCTGCCAGGTCCGTGGCTGTAATCTGATGTAAACCATTATCCGGTTTAATCGTATGCGTACCATTTTGCAGCTGTGCATTCTTACCATCAATGGTTACCGTATCAAGGTATGTGTCCTTGACTGTAAAGGTGACCATGCCATAGTACTTATTGCCATCTGCCACACCGGTAATAACCGGGGCTGTGGTATCAATGATAAGACCTTGTGAATTTGCGTACACTGTGTTGCCCGCGCAATCACTGGCCTTGACATATAACACATATCTTCCTTCTTCTTTTACATCCACAACAGCTGCATTAGCTTTCCACCTTCCAGCAACTGCAGTTTCAAGCTCCTGTGATGTATAATTTACTTTCCCGGAGAAAAGATCTCTGTCAGCAAGATAATATTTTATTCCGCCCGCATCTACATCATTGTCTGTATCTGTCACTTTCACATTAAATTGCTTTGCCTGATTAAAAATCAAATCAAACGCTACTTTCCCAGCAGAGGACGACCATGTATGGGCATTGCCATCCAGAGAAATCTCAATCTTAGGCGGCTGCGCAGGCTTCACTCCAGAGGATTCTTTTTGGAAGCTGACTTCAACCGTAACATCATATTCCGGCATTACAAAACAGCCGTTTCCATCGCCGCCCATTGGGACAGTTACTGGCTCACCAGAATTTTTGTCTGTTCTGCGGTATTTGATAATCTTTGTCTTATAACCTGCCGCCGGGTATGTCTCTACTGTAACTGTCTGTCCTGGGGAAGCTTCACCTATTTCTCTGCCATTGATTTTTGGTGCAAAAGAACCATTCACTTCTGCCCCTTTCACAATCGCATACACTTTGGTCTCATCCTCGCCTGGCTCGTTGCCACCAGGTTCATTTCCTCCCGGCTCGTTATCCCCTGGCTCATTTCCTCCTGGCTCGTTGCCGCCAGGTTCATCTCCTCCCGGTTCGTTATCGCCCGGCTCATTTCCTCCTGGTTCGTTGCCGCCAGGTTCATTTCCTCCCGGTTCGTTATCGCCCGGCTCATTTCCTCCTGGCTCGTTATCTTTAATGGTAACAGGATTTGTCAGGAACGAAATCAGACTGCCATTCTTTACATAACTAACCTTACAACAGTAAGTTCCGGCAGAGCCGCTGTAGGTCTTCGTGCCTACCTCACCGTCTTCTCCTTCATAACGACTGACAGTGACAGATACCTGCAGACTGGCCGGGTTTAAATTATTCTGCATATGCAAACTGCATTCGCCGCCTGCCGACGACGTTACATAAAAAACATTATTATTGTTATCATATGTTTCCAGACTCACAGAACCAGTCGCTTCCTTCAAATAACCGCTAAAATACTGTTGCGGATTTGTGCCGCCGCTGATGTCTTTCACAGTCACCACATCACCTCTCTGCAAAGAGAGTCTCAATTCCATATACGGCTGTTCATTCCCTGCCGTCCATTTGCTGTTTTCACTGTTATAGACGGCATTCACACTGGCAGACACCTTAATCTGTTCAGACTCATCATGATAATTCCCGATATCAACTGCCCTACGCTCATGAAGCCATTGATAATAAAAATCTCCTCTGTCCTGCGCTGCTCCATCGCCAATCACCACTGTAGGATTCTCCGCTGTCATGGGCAATGCGGAATGTTCTGGAATCCAGTTGGGCGCAAGAACAACATTCTCAGGGGCAAAATACCCTGTGATATATGCAGGCCATTCGCTTTCATTGTCGCTTATCCATCTGCTGGACACCGTGTTGCCAACTTCATTCACCCTCCACAGCCTAAAACCATCCCTTCGGTAACCGACTGGGCAATTCTCATTGGCGCTGTCTGCATATGTTCCAGTATCATCGGACACATACATGTCTGATTTCACTCTGGCAGAACCAGTATACAACCTTAAATTTGCATACTCACCGTCCGCATTTACCGCTGCCGGCAAAATAGTAAATCCAAGTATAAATGCCAGACAAAGAGAAATCCATCCTTTCCATTTCTTTTTCATTCTTCCTCATACCTCCTTTTTAATGCCTCGGACAGCCAGCCTACTATCTGGCTGTCTATCTTTCCTTCCTCTGCCATGCTTCTCAGCATACTCATGGACTTATCATCTGGAATTGCAGTCTTATATGGACGGATTGCAGTCAGGGCATCATAGATATCTGCCACTGTCAGAATCCGTGTTTCCAAATCCAGCTCCTCCGCTGTCAACTGCTTCGGATAGCCGGTTCCATTCAAAAATTCATGATGGGAAGCCGCCCATTTCGGCACAATCGCAAAATTCTTATTGAAGCGAACCTTGCTGAGAATCTTCTCTGTCACCACCACATGGTTTTTCATTACCTCACGTTCTTCCAAGGTAAGGGTCCCCTGACGGATGCTCAGGCAATTCTTCTCCTTATCTGTTATATATTTCGTCACTTCTCCAGTTTCTTTAATATGTTTTTTCATAGAAAGTCTGCAAACTCGCTCATAATTCTCATTATTCAGAAATCCTACCGAATCAATCTTATGTATAAATTCAAGCTCCGACCGCAAATCTGCAATCTGATGTTCATATTCCTCCTCTGTGATCCTGCCCCGGAGCATGTCAACTTCATAAAGCGATTCCAACAGCTTAAAACGCTCTTCTACCTTACCAAGACCATCGCCCAGGCGAGTTGCCTTGTCCATAACGCCCAGAGGAACTACAATCTTGCCGATATCATGAAGCAACGCCGCAAGCAGGAGCTTTTCTTTCCTTTCCTGATCAAAGGATTCTTCGCATAATCCTTTTTTATGCAGTTCTGTAATATAATCTGCCAGAATCTGTGAATATTTGGCAACATTGCGCGTATGGGAAGCATTGTAAGGCGAACGCTCATCCAACACAGTCGTGAGCGCTTCCACAAAAGAATAAAGCTGTGCTTTTAATTCTTCCATATAGGTAAGATTGGTCAGTTCAATGGCCGCCATAGAGCCTAGAGAGCGAATAATGATATGGTACTGCCTGTCAAAAGGAATCACATTCCCTTCCTCATCCATGGCATTAATCAATTGAAGTACGCCAATCAACTCATTCTCATTGTTCTCCAGCGGAATCACAAGTTGTGATTTTGTGTGGTAACCGGTCAGCGCATCGTACTGTTTCGGACCGGAGAAATCAAATCGATCGCTGTCATACACATCCGGTATATTGACTATCTCCCTGTGAATTGCCGTATAAGCACAGACATTTCCCTCTTTCATGGCAACCGGGGGCATATCGGTGATGGCTTCGCCATTCACGCCTCTGCTGATTCCCATAGAAAGCGTTTTCATGATTTTAAATGTCAGCTGGTCATCCTCATACAGATACAATGTGCTCGCATCGCAATTCGTAATCTCCATCCCACTCTCAAGAATGGAGGCCAGGATTTCATTCCTGTCCCTGCCTGTAGACAGATTGATGCCAATATTCAATATTTTTTTGAAGTTATCATATCCCAAGCGCATCTAATCTCTCCTTATCTCTCCCTAAACCTATCCCCTGTGAAACGGATACACCTCATGCTGACTCAAATATTCCAGCGACTTCTGCTGGCCAGCGCAGCTGCTTACTTCCACCAACACACTTGCATTTATCTGGTACTCTTTCATCAACCTGTCATATTCCTGCCAGTCGATATCTCCTTCTCCTATAGGCTGATGCAGGTCATTCTGCAGATTATTATCATTGAGATGCATGTGCCGGATATATGGCGCAAGCGTCTTTACCCATTCCTGCCTTGAACTATCGGTAAGCGCTGCATGGGCATAGTCGAGACAAACGCCAAAATTGCTGATGTCTCTCATTGCCTCCGCCAATTTCGCCAACACATCCGGGGCCTCATCAAACATATTTTCCATATAAATCTGCTGTCCGGGATAAGCCTCCGCAAGTTTCGTAAAAAACTGCAGATTCGTTTGATGCCAAAGTTTTAAGTAGCCCTCTGTGCGAAATCCCGCAAGACGTCCGGTGTGAAATACCACGCCCTTCAAGCCCATCCTTTTGGCAATCTCCATGGATTGGCGTACCCTCAGGACAGAGGCGTCCCGAATCAATGGATCGCTGCTGTGAATAGTCACATCAAAAAATGCTCCATGCATGGTATCCTCGGAAAAATCACTGCGGTATCTGGCATAAAAATCAATAATCTCCTGCTGTTTTCCTGGGTCATCTAAAACCTCGGGCAAATAAAAATCATTATATTCAAACGCACATCCATATTCTCCGGCAAGACGAACAGACCTTTCTATCTCTGTTCTGTCCGGAATAATATATCCTCTGCTCATTTACTTTTTCACCTCGTCTAACTGATATACAAATACTCCTTTGCTTTTACCCTTCAAAGGAATCTCGCCAATCGGCGTTACGCTTACCCGGTCTTTCACCGCTTCATACACTTCTTCGCTAATCAATATCTGTCCCCTCTTGGCATTGCTCTCTAAACGCGCCGCCGTATTAACGGTATCTCCGATTGCTGTGTAATCCATACGGAACTCACAGCCAATATTGCCCACGACTGCGTTTCCGCAATTGACGCCAATGCCAAAAGCAACGCTCCTGCCAAAGCGTTTTTCAAATTTATCGGCAAGTCCGTCTGCACCTGCCCGCATATCCCATGCCGTACAGACAGCGCGGAAAATATAATCATCCAGCTCAAAAGGTGCGTTAAACACCGCCATTGTGGCATCTCCAACAAATTTGTCAAGCGTCCCGCCATTATCAAAGATGGATTTCGTGGTTAAACTTAAATATTCATTTAATATTTCCACGACTTCCTCCGGCTGCATACTCTCTGACATGGTAGTAAAACCACGTATATCCACAAACAATACGGCAACATGGCGGTTCTCCCCGCCGAGCACCAATTCAAAATCTCTGTCTTTGCTGATTTTTTCTACAACCTGCGGCGCCACATATTGTTTAAATACATTAACGACACGTCGCCTGCGCATAACTTCCATAAGATAACCCTGAATTACCTGCGCTAAGAAAATCAAAGCCAGCACAATCGGAAGCAGGATAACAGGAACAATACTGCCCTGCTGGTACATGATTCTGGCAAACACAACATCCAGCACAACTGCCAGAACAAACAAGATGCCAGTCAGCAGTATCTTTGCTTTACGCGCTGCCAGAAAGAAGAGTCCGCACAAAAGACCTGCAACAACTGCATAGATAACCGGTGAAAAAGGCGTCTGTGTCTTTCCCTCCAGAAGCGCCTCGATAATGTTGGCATGGATTTCCACTCCATACATCTGGCTGTTATGTGAGATTGCCGGAGTGTAAGAGTCCTGCATTCCCACGGCATAAGCGCCTACCAGCACAGCCGCACCCTGAAAAATACCCGCATCAACGCTGCCAGAAAGTACATCTGCCATGGATACCATATTATAGCCGTTCGGTTTCCCGGAATATGTAAAATAAAAACGGTTGCTTTTGCCATAAGTAGTAGGGAATACGGCCTGCTTTCCCTGGCTTTCCTGAAACATCTCATAAACCTGGGAGGAGAGGCTGTATGCCCGCTCTCCCTTATAATCAATATACGCCATTGCCTGACGCACATAGCCATCTGCATCTACAGTCGTGTTGGCATACCCGGTAATTGCACTGTCGCGAAGAATCTCATACGGTTCAATCACATAATCTACATGATATGGATTATACGTGACCTTTCCTTTTGCATCTGTTTCCGGCATTTCCTTAAAAGAAAAACTCTGCGCCACAATTACATTGCCTGCCGTTTTACAAGCATCCGCAAAATGCTTATCCGCTTTCTCATCTGCCTGTTCACTGTAAATCACATCGAATCCGATAACGGCCGGCTTCTTTGCCGGGTCCGCATTGAGAATTTCCACCAATTGCGCCGGAATATCTCTGCTCCAGGTGTTGACCGGACCGTACTGCTCTAAGGTCTTGTCATCAATACCAATAATATATATTTTCTTATTTGTCACCGAGGCCCGCTGATTCAGCCTGTCTGAGATACCAATATCCCACAGCCCGGCTGCGCCAAAATAGTGGAACACTACAGACATCAAAATAATCGCTATTGTCACTACTGCGGTCCTAGCCCTGCCTAAATTTTTCATCCTGACTCTCTCCACTCTGTATTGCAAGTACAACAGATATTACCAGAGCCTACACTACCTTAAATATCAATTGTTTGTTGCTCATTGTCACTTCCACTTCATCCCCACGCTTGACCTTACCGGCAAGCACTTCCTCCGCAAGCCCGTCTTCCAGCTCATTTTGAATCTTCCTGCGCAGTGGGCGCGCTCCGTATTTTGGTTCATAAGCTGTTTCTACGATATGCCCCTTAACGCTTCCGTTAATGTGCAGCGTAATCCCCATCTGTTCTTTACAGCGGGCAACCAGGCTCTTTGTCAGCAGCGTCACAATTTTCTTCATGTCCTCTTTTGTCAGCGCGTGGAAGACAATGGTCTCATCAATCCGGTTGAGGAACTCAGGTTTGAAAATCCTGCGCACCTCTTCCATAACACCGCCCTTCATCCGTTCATAATCCTGTTTTACATCCTCCACCGAGGCAAATCCCAGTGCTTTCGGCTCGATAATCGACTGTGCACCTGCGTTAGACGTCATAATAATAATTGTATTTTTGAAGTCTACTCTCCTGCCCTGGGCATCGGTAATATGCCCATCATCCAATACCTGCAGCAAAATATTAAACACATCCGGATGGGCCTTCTCTATTTCGTCAAATAAGATTACAGAATAAGGATTGCGCCTTACTTTCTCGCTCAATTGTCCGCCCTCGTCGTAGCCGACATAACCTGGCGGAGAGCCAATCATCTTGGAAACGCTGTGCTTTTCCATATACTCTGACATATCTACACGAATCATAGACTCTTCACTGCCGAACACTGCTTCCGCTAACGCCTTGGAAATCTCTGTTTTGCCGACACCGGTGGGTCCCAGGAACAAAAAGGAACCGATGGGACGGTTGGGGTCTTTCAGCCCTACCCTTCCGCGGCGCACCGCTTTGGCCACGGCGCTGACTGCTTCCTCCTGACCAATCACACGTTTATGCAATACACTCTCTAATTTACGGAGTTTTACGGTTTCTTCCTCGGCAAGCTTCTTAACTGGAATTTTGGTCCATTGGGCAATCACTTCCGCAATCTCATTCTCGCCCACTTCCGCTTTCTTCTGTTTTAAAGCCTTCCTGACTTTCCTCTGCAGCTTAACAGACTCCTGCTGCAATTCCTCTTTTTCCTCACGCAGCTTAGAAGCAAGTTCAAGGTCCATCTCCCGGATGGCTTCTTCCAACTCTTCCCCGACACGGTTAATCTCTGCCGCCATATCCTGCAGCTGCGTAGACGATTTCACGCCTTGCAGACGCACACGGGCTGCCGCCTCATCCATCAGGTCAATCGCCTTATCCGGCAGAAAACGGTCTGAAATATAACGCTGCGAAAGCTTTGCTGCCGCCTCTAAACTCTCATCGGTAATCACAACCTGATGATGCTTCTCATAAAATCTGCGCAGCCCTTTTAATATCTCAATGGTATCCTCCACGGATGGCTCTTCCACCATCACTGGCTGAAACCGCCGCTCTAAGGCCGCATCCCTCTCTATATATTTCCGGTACTCTTCTACCGTGGTCGCGCCAATCATCTGCAATTCCCCTCTGGCCAAATAAGGCTTTAAGATATTGGAAGCATCCATGGCGCCCTCTGCTCCTCCTGCCCCGATGATGGTATGAAGTTCATCCATAAACAACAGGATATTTCCCGCTCCTGTTACCTCGCGGATGACTTTTTTGATACGCTCCTCAAATTCCCCCCGATATTTGGAACCGGCAATCATACTGGATAAATCCAGCGTAATTACACGTTTGTCCGCCACAGAATCCGGCACAAGCCCCAATGAAATCTGTTGTGCCAGCCCCTCTGCAATGGCGGTTTTCCCAACTCCCGGCTCTCCAATCAGGCAGGGATTATTCTTACCCCTGCGGCTTAAAATCTGAATCACACGGCGTATCTCTTCTTTCCTGCCAATGACCGGGTCCAGCTTTCCTTCCAAAGCCAGACGTGTCAAATCCCTGGAATACTGGTCCAATACGGGCGTCGCATTAAGATTCTTCTTCCTGACCTTCGCTGATTTCAGTTCCTCTTTAGAAAAACTTCCTTCCTGACCCATTGCCACCAGAAGTTCAATATAGAGTTTCTGCAAATTGATACCCATAGTATTCAAAAGCCGCACAGATGCCGATTCGTTTTCTTTTAATAGAGCCAGCAATAAATGTTCCGTACCAACTTTTTCACTGCCAAAACGCGCTGCCTCTTTCTCGGCAGTATCCAGTACACGCTGGCTTCTTGGCGAATAGCCATCCATATCCATCAATGATGTCGTCCCGCCTGGCGCAATCAGTTCCTCAATCAGTTCCAGCAGTTTCTCTTCCTCAACCTGATTTTCTAACAGCACCTGCGCTGCCACGCCGTTTTTTTCCTGAATCAGTCCTGCCAGGATATGCTCTGTTCCTATATAATTGTGTTGAAGCTTCTTGGATAATTTTCCTGACAGCTCCAATGCTTTCTTTGCCTGTCTCGTATATTGTCTATGCACTCTATAAATCCTCCAGATCTATTACCTCAAAATCTTCATCCGGCTCTATAACTGGCTCCGGCCTTCTCTCTGCTTTGGGCTCCTCTCTTCTTTCTGCCTTCAGCTCTGCTTTCCCCTCCATCCGCTGTTCCTGTCTGCGGTCTTTTTTCTCTTGCTTTCTATCTGCTTTCGCCTCATGCACGGTCTGGAAGGATTGCTGTTCCTCCATGCCAAGCGCCGGTATCACTTTCGTCTGCTGCTTGAGGATGGCTCTCGGGACGGTGTCGCCCTCCCACAAATCATCCTCCCCGTCGCCCGCCTGTCTGCCATTCCTGTTTTCTCCGCGGCGGGATTTCCTGACGCTTTTAACCGTCTCTCTGACTTTCTCTGTCAGTTCATCGTAATCCATCTCATCTTCCAGTTCATCCTCATCTATTTTCCTGCCGCGCAGCAACAGATTCACTATCACCACAACTAATACGGCAATGATAAATATCAGTACTGCTGTTGTCTTTCTGGAAGTATCCTTTTGAGCATTATATTGTGCTTCCATGTCCGTATATGCTTTCTGCAGGCTCTGCATCTCCGCACTGGGCTCACCATTACTTTCTGTTGGCTGTGAATCCAACACAGACGGTTCTGACGCTGCCTGTATCGGCGTATACCGCTGGAAAGTCGATTCCAGGGCATCATATTGATACCACCCTTTATTTCCATAACTGCTGACGCCATAAACGAGAGAAAATTCCTGCCCAGCAGTTTCCCCTGTTTGCGTGTTGTCCAGCGTTTGCGATTCCTGTGCTTTAACAAACACCGGCACATCCGCAATTTCTCCCAGCGTCTGCACAGTCTGCGTATATTCCTGCGAAAGCCCGCTTTCCGCCGGAGGGTTCAGTATAATCAGATAATTTTCCTCATCGAAAGATAATTTGCGAAAAGGACAAAAGCTATTACCTGCCTCATCGTATACTGCAAGCGTGTTTTTCACCTCTGTACTGGGCGTTGTCAGATATACCAACGTCAATTCCGCCTTATCAAAAGAAAGCGCTTCCACCTGCTGTCCCTGGCAGGTAACTGTCGTCTTGGTGAAATCCGTCGGAACGACATCGGCTGGAATCGTCGGCGCCAGATTAAAGGGATGTCCATTGATGGTGATTCCCTGTGGATTTCCCTCCTCCGGCTGCTGCCCTTCTGCCTCCCCGGTCTGCGGTTCACCTGCGGCCGGATCCTGGGCAGCTGTCTCTCCGCCCTCCTGCCGTGTCACCACAATCTTGTATGTGGCAGTTGTTCCATTCTGCGCCTTAACCACAACACTGACAAGGTTCTCACCATCCTGCAAATCCGTATTGCCGGACACAGATTCTATGCTTGCTGTCTCATTAGAGGTCTTAGCATTGACCTCTACGCTGGTGACATCTGTCCCTACGGTTGCAGTATAATCGACAATATTATACTGAAATGCCGGCGACAAAGTCCCAGGTGAAATACTTAGGGAAGATAAACTATTATCCCCGGACTGTACAGTGGCAAATACCCTGCAGCTATTTATATTTATCGGCATAAATTGGAAAATCCCTATCAATAACAGCCATGATAACAGTATGCCCATAATCTGCTTTATTCTTCTCATATGTATCACCTTTCTCTTTTTCCGCTTCTTACCATTACTATTATAATTTTCCAACTCCCTGATTGTCAAGTCTCATTGCCTTTCTCGCCTGACAGTCAGTACCTCAAAATATCTGCCAATTTCCCTCCATGCCCTCTTAGATTCCGGCATCATCATCATGCCCATCTGAAATACATGGAACATTCCCTCATAAATGCTCAGGCGCACCTTCGCTCCCTGCTGTTTTGCCTTGTAAGCAACGCCGATGGAATCGCTCAGCAGCATCTCTATCCCTCCCGCCTGAATCAGCATAGGCGGAAAACCCCAGTATTCCCCGAACAGCGGTGAAATATAGGGGTCTTTCACATCATGCAGCCCCACATAATCACGGTTATAAATAAGGCTATCCGTTGTATTCCCAAATAAAGGGTCTCGTTCATAATTGTCAAAATAAGAAGGTCCGCTTGCAGTGAGGTCCGTCCAGGGAGACATCAAAACCAACCCTCCGGGCAGCCTGCAGTTATGGTCTTTCAGATACATGCACAGTGCAAGGGCAAGTCCGCCTCCCGCCGAATCACCTGCCACAATAATCTGTCTGCTGCGCCATCCTGCGCCTTTCAGCCATTCATAAGCTGCCACTGCATCTTCCAAAGCTGCTGGATAGGGGTCCTCGGGGGCCACCCGGTAATCAATCGTCAGCACATCCATGCCTTTGCTGACCTCACAGTACAGGCCTGCAAAAGCACGGTAGGCATTGCGCATGGCGCCGATATAACCGCCGCCATGAAGCTGCATGATGACATAATCTGTCCTGGGTTCCTCTCTCCTGCACAGATATTCCATCTGAAACCTGGGCATGATGATTTCCGCCATTCGGAAACATTCCGGACATCTCCACTTAGGCTCCACAAGTTTCTTGCGCAGTTCACCTGTCTTAATTTTTCTGCCAATCAGATTATCGTTGGTTACATGTGCAATCATGTCCCGAATGACTCTACCCTGTATACTGACTTCCTGCATGGTTTTCTCCTTTCGTACCCCCTATTTCTTCCCTATACATGAAATCTTCTCTTTAATTCTGTTTTTGCCTTTCTTTCCCCAAAAATCAGGGTCCCCAGAAGCATACACAAAGATAC
>CAJUHY010000064.1 GCA_910585895.1 uncultured Lachnospiraceae bacterium | reverse complement strand
GATACTGCCAGCGCCGCCAACGTCAGGACAGGACTTTTAATCACCTTAACCTTCCACAAAATCATACAGCCGCAGGATAAAAGCACGGTAAGTATCTGCAGCAAAAGATAACTCTGCCAGTTGGAGAGGTTTACCACCATCAAAATCCCTATCGTGGCGTTGAGCAATAAAATTGCACTGGGCAGCACATAATTCATAGACCATCCCTGATAGCCGATAATGTTATCCGCTGCGATTACCAGAAGCACTGCGCCAATCAATTGTACCAGAATCACCGTCTTATAGCCGTTATTTTTCTGTAAGGAATATTTCAATGTAATAAAAAAATACAAAATGCTGATACCGCTGATGGCAGACCACCATATCCCGCGGAATGTCAGATAATTGATAGTGATTAACGCCGCTTCAATAACAATAGCCAGAAAACTGTACAGGCGTACTACAAACGTCAGCTTTCTAGAAACTGCTTTCACGTCCGGGTAGCCATTATGCCATTCTTCCTTACCCACTACTTCCAATACACTGCTGCAAAGCGGACAAACAGTGGTATTATCCAAAATCTGCACACGACATTTCTTGCATTCTCTCATTCGCTATACACTCCGTTCGTCTCAATTTTAACTGCAATTCCATCTTCTGCCAGCCGGCGGAAAAAGCCTCTCTGTACCGACACATCCGCAAGATTGCTGCTGATTGTAAAGACCAGCGTGTCCTGGTAAGAACAAATTGTGCCTTTAATATTCTGCCCTTCGGACATGGAAAGCATCGCGCTGAAATCTTTTATATATTCCTGATACTCCTCCTTGACCTGAATGTTTCCTATATTGGTAACAGTGGTAGTGTTTGCCCGGGCACTCGTATGATATACATAACGGATGGCTATATTTTTGATAAACAGCGGCACCGCACGCAGGATAAAATTTTTCTCGTTCGATACATTATAGGCGAATAGATTTTCCAGATGTTCCCGATTAATCTGGCTGCGCAAGCTGTCCGCCACAATCCTGATGACCTCGGCAAACGTATAACTCTCTTTCTGAGGGTGAAACACTGCGGAGACAATCACAAAAAAATTCTTCATGGTAATGGAATTGAAATATGGCCGCAGATTCACCGGCACACAGGAACTGAGGGGACGTTTGGACGAGGATCCATGAAGGCATTCCTGATAAATGCTCCACAAAAAAGCTGCCGCTAGATATTCATTGATGGAAACGCCATAAGATTGACATGCTTTCTTCAAATCCATAATTGACATATAGCCGTGCATAACTCCTAATTCCAGCGGGCGCAGTTTTTCCCCTTTGACCTGGAACGCACGCGCCGTCTTATAGCCTTTCTTGTGGCTCTTCTTATAATTTTTCAGATAACTGTCTTCCCGGTTCAAAGAGGTGTCGCTGCAAAGCCCATCACCTAACTTTTCCTGAAGTTCAGGATGTGAAAGACGCAGATACTGGTAGGTAAGCTCCCGCAAAAAAGTAATGCCTCCCATGCCATCCGTCAGCACATGGAAGACCTCTAAATTAATGCGGTTCCGATAATAATTTACCCGAAACAGGTAATTCCTGTTCCTGTTTGGAGAAATAAACTGACAGGGATAGCGATATTCCTGTTTAACTGCCGGAGCCGGCTTCTGGTTTGTCTCAAAATAATACCAGAATACGCCATAGCGGATACGTACGCAAAACACGTCAAACCACGGCAATACACGCTCTAACGCCTCCTGAAGCAATTCCTGCTGAATCTCTTCCTGCAAAGTTACAGAAATCCGGTAAACATTCGTCATGCTCTCTCCGGCAATCACCGGGAAAACATTGGCTGTGTTATCCAGTTTATCCCATTTAATTTCTTTCTTGCGATTCTTTTCTGTCATTGTTATACCTCATAGATGGAAAATCCTCTGTTCACTATACATGCCATCCAGCCCTCCAGACAGGAGGGCTGCAGCAAACTTATAGGTTAGGTCCCTCCTCAGGTCATTTGATTATTATTTGTGTTTCTACGAAGATATCATAAATTGCCCGAATTGCCGTCTCAAAATCACAGCTCTTGACGCCAATGATAATATTTAACTCACTAGACCCCTGGTCTATCATCTTCACATTGACATTGGCATGGGCAAGGGCTGAGAAAATTCGTCCGGCTGTCCCGCGCGTGGAGCGCATGCCGCGTCCTACCACTGCAATCAAGGCGATGTCGCTTTCCAGTTCTATGCTGTCCGGTTGTGCCAGACGGTGGATGGCGGACAATACCTGCTGTTCCTTACCCTCAAATTCTTCCTGATGCACAAACACCGTCATCGTATCGATTCCAGAAGGAAGATGCTCAAAGGAAATGCCGTATTTTTCAAAAGCCTCCAGCACCTTGCGCCCAAATCCGACCTCCGAATTCATCATATCCTTGTCAATATTAACTGCCACAAAACCTTTCTTGCCGGCAATTCCCGTAATCGTATAATCCGGCATACGGCAGGTGCTCTCCACAATCAGCGTGCCCTCTTCTTCCGGCGCATTGGTATTGCGGATATTAATAGGGATTCCCGCCTTGCGCACCGGAAATACGGCATCCTCATGCAGTACGGTTGCCCCCATGTAGGAAAGCTCCCGGAGTTCCCGGTAAGTAATCACCTTTATGCCCCTGGGATTTTCAATGATACGCGGGTCGGCAATCAGAAAGCCTGAAACATCCGTCCAGTTCTCATAGATATCCGCCTGTACTGCCTTGGCAACGATAGAACCTGTGATGTCTGAGCCACCTCTGGAAAACGTTATTACCTTGCCATCCTCTTTGGCGCCGTAAAATCCGGGAATCACGGCACGCTCACAGCTTTGCAGGCGCGCCGCCAAAATCTCGTTGGTTTTTTCCGCATCAAATTCCCCATTTATGTCAAAGCGGATAACCTCTGCCGCATCGATAAATTCATAGCCCAGATAATTTGCCATGATAATTCCATTCAGGTATTCCCCCCGGGAAGCAGCGTAATCCGCCCCCGCCTTGTTCTTGAAATTCTCCGCAATCTCCTCAAATTCTTTGTTCAGGGACAATTTCAGATGCAGCCCATTGATAATCGAATCGTATCGCTCCCTGATTTTCCGCAGGGCAATTGTGAAGCTCTCTTCTGCCTCTGCCAGCGCATAGCACTGATACAGCATATCCGTTACTTTTGTATCTTTGGCATTGCGTTTTCCCGGTGCGCTGGGAATCACGTATCTGCGGCTTTCCTCGGCACGGATAATTTTCCCCACCTTTGAAAACTGCCCGGCGCTCGCCAGGGAACTTCCACCAAACTTTACTACTTTTATCATATCCTCCATTACTATAAGGCAGGTTCTGCCTTATATACCATCCTTTCTTCTAATTCAGATGGTATTTTACCACAAAACCTGCCTTATTGGAACTAATTCTTTAGATTTTTTTCATCTTTGCTTTTTTGCCCATGCCCCGCGCCTTAAAAATGTTCTGGTAAGATTTCAGCTTACTCTTGGGAACCTTAAACGTTGCTTTCGCATGAGTCCCCTTGAACGCTTTGCTGCCAACGGATGATTTTTTCAGTTTCGTTGTCTTGACGGTAATGGTTTTCAGCTTCTTACAGCCATAGAATGATTGTTTGCCAATTTTTTCACCTTGGCAGGGATAGTTATCCTCGTCAATGATGTGCATTTGCTGAATGCATTCGCCCCTATCGACGTTACGTTCTTGCCTATGGAAACCGTTTTCAGCTTCTTACAACCGGAAAACGCATTGGCTCCTATGGTTGTAACATTATTTCCGATAGTCACCTTCGTAACCTTGCTGTTGCCCTGCAGCGCTTTGTCGGCAACGGAAGTCACTGTGAATATCGCGCTGTTCACCGTAATCTTCGCCGGAATCTTTACCGTCTTTGCCGACTTATCAGACGGCTTAACGTATGACACCGTTCCAGTCGCCTTCCCATTGGCGGTCCCTACAGCCGTAACCCGATATTCTGCCCTGGAAGCAGTATCTTTGATCACGCTTCCCTTTTCAGGCATTGCTGGAGCTGTCAGTTTTGCCAGGGTCTCCGTTCTCGTTGTCCTGCAGACGGTACAGGTAAATGTCCTGATTCCTGTCTCACTGGCAGTCGGCTGCTTAGTGATGACGCCTTTATCCCACTGATGTCCTGAGGCAGCAACTGCTTTCCCTTCTGAAATTTTTACGCCGCTGGACAGACAGTAAGTATCCCCGCTATAACCCTGCTTTGTACAGGAAGCTGCCACCTTGTTCCAGATTTCCTTCTGCGTATGGCTGCAATCCTCCTCTCCATTGGAGACTTCAATTTTATCCGCGACCACGCAGCAATCTGACGCAGCCGGGTTCTTATCTCCGGTCACCCGCACTTTCAATGTATGGGAACCAGGCGTTAAGTCATTGATTTCATATACGAGCTGCTAATCCGCCTTGTTTGCCTGATAAAGGTCAACAAGCTGTTCCTGTCCATTGTCGATGGAAAACGCAGCAATTCCGATATTTGCAGCCTTTGTGCTGTAATATCTCATGGATGTGCCGGTAAACGTAAAGCTCAGGGACGCATCCTTTGTGTTTGACCAATAATTATCGCCTTGATAGCAAGCCGCATCTGTGCTGGCGGCCCACGTACCGGAGTAACTGAACTGGAATTCCCCATTTCCTGTCGTGTGGTCATTGACCACATTCTGCCCGCCTTTTGCAGACACCTCTATCTTATCTGCATTCAGGTAACAATCCACAGCAGCGGCGTTTTTCTCTCCGGTCACCCGCACTTTCACCAAATGCTCCCCATATTCTAAAATTCCCGTATCAAAAAGCAGTGCGTTTGCATCCCGGTTCTGGGAGTAACAGTCGACATTGTTTTCCATTCCGCCATCAATGGAAAAGGCGGCAATCCCATGATTGTTCGCTTTCGCGCCATAATATTTCAGGTTCGTTCCCATAAAACGGATGGTGACTGTATCACCCGCCTGATTGGAATAATGGTTGTCGCCCTGATGCGCTGTCTTCTCACCTGCATATAGCCAGCCAGTTCCCTGATAAGCAAATTCATAGAGACCAGTTCCCCTCCTGCTGTCGTTGACAGCATAAGAGTTGGCAAATTTGGGTGCCGCAGCCCCAGCCATCTGCACGGCAGGAACTAAATCATTGGCAGAAAATGGGTCTATTTTGATATCCACAACTGCCGATTCCAACCCTTCTGAGGTAACCGTAAACTGTGCGCTGCCCGCCTGTTCACGAACAGACTGGACAAGGAAGGCAATCCTGCCATTCTCCAGCTCTGCATTCCTCTCAGAAATCAGAGTTGTTTTCGTACCGCCTGTCTGCGCCACATTAATTTTATTCGCAGCAAAGGGCACATGGTTTCCCTGGGCATCGACAGCGGTAACTGACACGCTGGTCATATCTGTTCCATCCGCTGTAAGCGTACTGTAATCTGCCTCTGCAACAAGGCGTACCGCCTCGCCAGGGGTCTTGCGTACACATTCGCCAGCCTGTTTTCCATCAATATATCCGACCGCTTTTATTTCTCCTTCTTCATAAGAAATATTTTTAAATTCATAAACAGGATGGGGCAGATTGATGTATTTATTAGGCTCAATCTTTCCTTTGGATACACCGTTCACGAATAATTCTACCTCATCGCAATTGCTCATGACATAGACCGTATCCGTATTCGTGCCCTCTGCCGTCCAGCTGTTCGCTATGTAAATCACAGGCTCACTTCCTGGCTCCGCCTGTGATTTATAGAGATAAGCCACCGGTTTTTCATGACGGAAAATATCATATAATCCACTGTAAAAGACATGCCCGGTGTTGGTGTAATTTACCTCATTGTCATAGTCAAACATGCTCCAGCCAAAACCGCCCGCCACCTTGTCGTTGCGGTAGAAATAATCCAATGGCTCCGCAAAGGAGTCAATAAACTTGATAGCTTCCGCATCTTTTGCCCAGGAGTATCCGTCCCCCCACCAATCATTGGAATGCTCCGTAACCATATAGGGGATGTGCGGAGGATTTTCCGGGTAACGGTAATTGACGGTCAAAAGGTCATTTACCACCATATCATTATCCGGTGTATCACTGTCTGGCGCTCCCGGCATCCCAAACTCCCAGCGCACCCCATGGGTCACCCGCGTGGGGTCAAGTTCCTTGGAAATGTTCCCGCATTCCCGGTTAAAATCAATATTTCCCTTGGAAGAGGATTCATTGGGCCTTGCACTCCAACTGATGATGGAAGGGTGGTTTCTGTCGCGCAGAATCATTTCTTCCAGATTCCTCTTAAAATTCTCTTTCCACTCATTGTCTCCCACATGCTGCCATCCGGGCGGCTCCTCAAACACTAAAAGCCCAATCTCATCGCAGCGATCCAGAAAAGAGGGGTCCTGCGGATAATGGGAACAGCGCACGGCATTGATGCCATCCGCCTTAATGCGGTCTGCATCCTGCACCTGCAGTTTGTTGGCACAGCCCGCCCAATCCAGGGCCATTGCTCATGGCGGTTGATACCGATAATCTCTATTTTCCTCCCATTCAGATAGAAGCTGCCATCGTCCGGTCCCGTCTTAAACTCCATGAAACGCATACCGAACCTGGTCTGGTATGTATCAAGCAATGTATTCCCATCTTTAATCTCCGTAACTGCCGTGTACAGATATGGGTCATCGACATCCCATAAATGCGGATTGGCAATGGCCGCGGCGGTCAACTCCACCCTCACCAGCCTCCCTGCCGGGAAGTCTGCCTTCTCAGAAGCCCTGACTACCGCCTTACCTTCCTTATCAAGCACGGTTGTTTCCACTGTGTAAGCTTTATCCTGCTTAGAATTATTCAGTATATCTACGCTGTTTTTGACTACGCCGCTCTCCTTCGTAAGATTCGGAGTTGTGACAAATACCCGCTGCACATGAATCGGGTCTGTAATGGTCATCGTCACGTCTCTGACAATGCCGCCGAACAGACAGTAATCCACATTTCCTCCCTCCGGCGGCAGCTGGGGCTGGCGTTCGGAATTCACACGGACCGCAAGTACGTTTTCCCTTCCATCCGTATATACCTTATCTGTGATATCCACAGAAAAACCGGTATACGCACCTTTATGGTCCGCCAACAGTTCACCGTTCAGGTACACGTCCGCAACTGTGGCAACGCCCTCAAAATCCACAGTGATATTCCTGCCGGCGTAACGCTCCGGCAACGTGAAATGTCTGCGGTACCAGGAAACAAAACGGTAAGAGGCAATCTCATTGGGAAAATCATTCCCCTTATGCGTTTCCAGCACCGAATTGGCATGGGGCACTGATACCTTGTCAAAACCGGAATCATCCAGCCTGACCGCCTCCCCATTCTCGTAGTCCATGCTGCTGTAAAGCCAGTCTGTGTTAAAATTGAGCGTCTCCCTGGCTGCTGCATTAACGCTGTTCTGTGCCCGCACCGTAAATCCCTCTCCTATATAGACACTTGTGCATAACAGAAACAGGCTAAGCATGGTGCAGATTAGTTTCTTCCATCTCATACTGCCCATTCCTCCTTTATAATTTTTTATTCATTTATTATAAAGTTTACAGCCTATTGCAGAAATATTGTTTGCAATTCCGATGAAAAAATCGGCATTTTCGATGATTATTTTATATACTATCTCTAAAACAATTATTATTTTTTTAATTGTTATGTATGTTTTATACAGAACAAAGGCGCCGCTTTGCCATTATTCCAGACAATCTGCGGCGCCCTGCTGCTTATTCTTCATTTATATCTTTAATACTTTTATTTTGTAACCAATTCTACTTCTACCGGTAAGGATTTCTCCACTTCCTCCCCGGCAATCAGACGGATTGCTGTGAGGATTGCCGTCTCGCCCATCAGTTCCGGCTTCTGGGCAACCGTAGCCAACATTTTTCCAGCTTTGACCTCATTTACCGCATCGTCCGTGGCATCAAATCCTACCACCTTAATATCTTTTCCGGTAGCAGAAATTGCCTGCAGCGCTCCCAATGCCATCTCATCATTATGGGCAAATACACCTTGTATGGAACCGTCTGACTGGAGCACATTCTCCATAACCGACATACCTTCCGCACGGTCGAAGTTCGCGCTCTGGCTTGCCACCACACTCAGAGTTTCATCAGCTGCTTCGTGGAAACCTGCACCCCGGTCGATAGTTGCAGACGCGCCGGGAACTCCTTGCAGCTCAGCTACCTTTGCGCCTTCCCCAATCTGTTCAATCAGATATTCCGTAGCCATTTTGGCGCCAGCCACATTATCAGAAGCAATCTGACAGTCTACATCAACGCCATTTACCACGCGGTCGACAGAAATCACTTTGATACCCTGAGAAATCGCATTCTGCACCGCTGGAGCTACTGCATCGGAATCTACCGGATTGACAATCAGCACACTCACATTTTTAGAAATCAAATCCTCAATATCATTCTGCTGCTTCGCACTGTCATCCCCAGCGTCTGCAACTGCCAAAGTTACGCCGTTTTCTTTGGCCGCTGCCTTTGCTCCTTCTGCGAGGGATACAAAAAATGGATTGTTGAGTGTGGAGACTGAGAGTCCAATGGAACCATTTCCAGCTCTTTCCACGGCCTCCCCTTCGCCATCAATCGTGATTGCATTACATCCGACCAGACCGAACGCCATACACAAAATCAGCATAATACCTGTTATTCTTTTCATCATCTATTTTCTCCTTTCCCTGTCTGTTCTCAATTGCCGCGCAGATTATCTCTTGCGGTCTGACAATACGGCAATCAGGATTACGATTCCTTTGATTACATCCTGATAATAGGAAGATACGCCAAGGATGTTAAGACCATTGTTCAATACCGCAATAATCAGTACGCCGATTAACGTTCCATAAATTTTTCCTCTGCCGCCGCTCATGCTTGTTCCGCCCAAAGCTACGGCTGCGATTGCGTCAAGCTCGTATCCCGAACCAAGCGTAGGCTGTGCGGAACCAAGCCTAGACAGCAGTATCAGACCTGCCAATGCGGACATAAAACCAGAAATTGCATATACAATAATCTTTGTCTTGTCAATATTGATACCTGCAAGTTTGGCACATTTCCAGTTGCTTCCGGTTGCGTAGACCGCACGCCCAAAAGTAGTCTTATTCAACAGGAAGTAGAATCCGATAAAGATTAACACCAGCAGGATAACCGGAATGGGAATGCGGTATAAGTTTCCTCTTCCCACCAGCTTAAGCACAAAGCTGTCTCCTAAATTAGAAATCGGTTTTCCGCCAGTAAAAATCATCGTTGCACCGCGGTAAACAGTCATTGTAATCAAGGTTGCAATAAATGCCTGCAGCCTTCCTTTGGTTACCAGAAGTCCGCTGACTGCTCCAAGCGCTGTTCCAATCAACAGAGCCAGAAGCATCGCAGCCCCGGCTGGAACCCCAGCTGAAATCATGCCTGCACAGAGCGCCGTGCTCAAAGCCAGAACAGAACCGACAGACAGGTCAATTGCATCCGTCAAGATAACGCAGGTCATGCCAAATGCAATCAGTCCATTAATTGAAGACTGGCGCAGCAATGATAAAAAGTTGCTTCCCGTCCTGAATTCAGGGCTTATGATACTGATTCCGACAACCAGCAGTAGCAGCGCGATAAGAGCGCCCAAATCTTGTATATGGTCCGTGATTTTTTTCTTATTTGCTTCCATTAAATCATACCTCCTGTCGCTAATGTCATGATATTTTCCTGGTTTGCTTCTTCTTTGTGAATGATTCCCCGGACAACGCCCTCGCGGACAACCATTACCCGGTCGCTCATCCCAAGTACCTCGGGCAGTTCGGAGGATACCATAATAATAGCTACCCCTTTTGCAGCCAGGTCGTTGACGATATTGTAAATTTCCTTTTTCGCGCCGATATCAACGCCTCTGGTCGGTTCATCCAAAATGAGGATTTTGGGTTCTGTGTACACCCATTTTGCAAACACTACCTTCTGCTGATTGCCGCCGCTTAAGTTATTACACTCATGAGACGGACCAAAGCAGCGGATATGCAGCTCCTCAATTCCCTTTTTGACCAGATTCCTTTCTTTCTTACGGTCTAATACATGGTTCTTGGAAATGATAGGCAGATTGGCGAGCGCAATATTTTTTTCAATGCTTTCTTCTAGCATCAGACCCTCTACCTTTCGGTCCTCCGTAATGAAGCCAATGCCATTTTTCATCGCCTGTATGGGAGACTTAATCTGCACTTCTCTTCCGTCAATCTCAATTTTACCGGATTCATAGGACAGGTTGCCAAAAATAGCCTGCATAATCTCCGTTCTCCCTGCGCCCATAAGCCCTGATACGCCCAGGACCTCCCCTGCTTTCACCTCAAACGCTACATCCTCAAACACGCCTTTCTTGGTCAGACCACTGACTTTGAGAACCGTATCTCCTATCTTACAATTCCGCTGCGGATAACGTTCTCCAATCTCACGCCCTATCATCAGTTTGACGATTTCATTCATATTGGTTTCCGGGATATTTCTGGTTCCTACATATGTACCGTCCCGCAGTACACTAATCCTGTCACAGAGTTCAAATATCTCCTCCATACGGTGGGAAATGTACACAATGGAAACCCCGGATTTGCGAAGCGACTGAATGACTTCAAAAAGCGCTGCCGTCTCGCTCTGCGTCAAGGCAGCCGTGGGTTCATCCATGATAATAACCTTAGCCTCCACCATCAGCGCCTTACAGATTTCAACCATCTGCTGCTGCCCTACCGACAAGTTGGACATCACTTCGCCCGGATTGATATGGACGCCCAGCCGTCCCAGCGCTTCTTCGGCTTTTTGACGCATAGCTTTCTGATTGCAGAATCCAAACCGGTTCTTAATCTCTTTGCCCATAAACAGATTCTCTTCCACAGTTAAATCAAACAATACGTTCAATTCCTGATGGATAAACACTATCCCTGCTTTTTCAGCTTCCTGAGGATTCCTGTAATTCACTTGCGTGCCGTCTACTATGACCGTACCCTTATCTCTGGTGTAGACGCCGGTCAAAATCTTCATCAGGGTACTTTTTCCAGCCCCATTCTCCCCCATGAGCGCATGGACTTCCCCATGCCCCAGAACAAAACCGGCATCCTTTAGCACTTGATTCGTTCCAAAGGATTTGTCGATTCCCTTCATCTCAATCTGCATCTTACTTCCTCCTTTTTACTTTTAATAATTTCCCGGATTCTCCATGGAAGCGTTTAGAACAGACAGGCGGACTGCAGGATAATATTTGCATATGGCGTTGCCTCTCCCGTGCGGATTACTGCTTTACATGTCTTGGTCCGCTCTTTCAGCTCTGCATGGGATATATATTCTACTGCGCATTCCGTGTCCATTTCATTAACAAGCTTGAGGATTTCTTCCAGAATATGCGGGTTGTTCTCGCGAATCTCCTCTGCAAGAACAATCTTTTCTATTTTCATCTCCCTAGAGACTTCACTCAGTGCTTCCATAAAGGATGGAACTCCCAGTTTAAGCGACAGGTCAATACGCTCCGTCTCATCTGGAATGGGAAGTCCGCAATCCCCCACTGCCAAAGTGTCTGTATGTCCCATATAGGACAATACCCTCGAAATATCTGCGTTTATAATGCCATTCTTCTTCACGCCTTTAACCCTCCATTGCTTTTTTTACTTCAGCGCGGGACGGCATTCCGCCCTGTGCCCCTCAGCCGCCGTATTGGCAAATGCCAAAGCTTTTGTAATAAACATTCCTTCCATTATCGCTACTGTAAACGCTCCGTTTAAAGTATCTCCAGCCCCGGTAGTATCTACGACATTTGCTTTTCTCGCCGGCACCAAAATTATCTCTCCGCTCCTGAGACATGTGCTGACTCCCCGCGAGCCTTGCGTGATTACCAGTTTTTCAGGATATTTCCTCATCATTTCCTCAAAAGAAATATCTTCGCCAAACAGAATGACAGCTTCATGTTCATTGGGCGTCAGGTATGTTACTTTGTCCAAAATCTCCTGTTTTACCGGTCGCGCAGGTCCTGGATTCAAAACCACCTTTACCCCATTATCCGCACACAAGCGGGCCACATACTCGACTGTATCCTGAGGAATCTCATGCTGCAGCAAGACAATTTCACATTCCAGAAGGGAATTCTTAATCTCGTTCACATAATCGATGTTCACATCATCATTGGCTCCTGCAATCACAACAATCGTATTGTCATTGTCTCCAACTGTAATCATTGCCAGTCCGGTTGGCGTTCCTGCCACTGTCTTGATACATTTTGTCTCAACGCCCATTTTCTGCATGTTCTTCACAAGGCTTGCTCCTGCAGCATCGTCTCCCACACATCCGAACATCTCAACTTTGGCTCCGAGCTTTGCCATGGCAACGGCCTGATTCGCCCCCTTTCCTCCTGGGATGTACTTCAAATCTCCGCCCTTTACCGTTTCACCTTTGAGAGGAATCCTTTCTGCTTTTACCGTCATATCCATATTGATACTTCCGACAACTCCGATTTTTCCCATAGTGTTTCATCTCCTTTACAAATCTTGTAATCCCCATTATAAACATTTATATAAAATTTTCAATACTTTTTTGCAATTTATTTATATATTGTTTGCGTTTTGTCTAGTTTTGACAGTTTGATATACTTTTTTTTATATATATTTACTATTTTATTTTTTAACCTCACCTTGTTTTAATTTTTCAGTTTTGTTGTTTTCAAAATTTTATATATAAATTTTTTTATAATATTTTTTATTTTTTTCAAATTGAAGATTTTATATTATAACTGAAACTACACAGTACCAAAACATCAGTTATTATCCAAAAATGAGAAACCGCTAAATTTTTCCTTATTGGTCTTTTTTTGAACAAAAAAAATAGAACCTCCGCATCTTCCTCATACATCAGTCCTATATCACAATATAGCCGCTGCCAATATCACAGCCGACATTAGTCTTTCATATCTTTTACGCTTCCGCGTTCCACAAATTCTGCGCAAACCTGAATCTTTACCTTTGCTTCGCTGTTCCTGCCATCCGCAGACAGCAGTTCCCGAACTGCCCTTGCACCCAGTTCCTGCTTATATACATGGACGGTAGACAACGGCGGATCTGACACGATTCCATAAGCAATATCATCAAAGCCAATCACAGAGATATCATCCGGAATGTGATAACCGCATTCCTTGATTGCCTGCATACTGCCGATAGCAATCACATCGTTATCTGCAAAAAATGCCGTCGGCACCTCCTGGGCGTTGGCAAGATATTCCTTCATCTTCTGATATGCAGTCTCAATTCTGGTTCCAAGCGTGGCCGTGTATGCCGGCAAAACCGGATATCCATGCTGGTTCATCACCTGAAAATATCCTTTCTCCCGGGAGCGAAAAGCCTGTATCCGGGATTCCCCACGCAAATAACCGATTTTGGTATGTCCCTTTTGCACCAGGTATTCCACCGCTTCCGCAGCAGCCTCCGTATCATTGATCAATACGCTGTCAAATGCATATTTCTCACTGCGCCCATCTAATAACACAATTCGATTTCTGGCAGCGGCGTAGGGTTCGTAATCTTCCTCAAGCATTTCAGTACCCAAAAGTATTACTGCACTCTGCATATCTGTCAAAATGTCGGCAAGCTGTTCCTGATAATCCGGGTCATTAATGTCCACATAGCAGAACACCATCTCATACCCCAGCAGTTTCGCCTGATGCTCCACCCCTTCAATAACAGCCGGATGAAAAAAACTTTCATCTATAATCAGTCCATTTCTGCGAAAAATAACAAAACGTATTTTCGTAATCTCCTCTTCCATGCGGTAGCCGAGCTTCTGTGCAACTTTGAGAATCTTTTCGGCCGTTTCTTTGTTTACTCCTTTTTTGCGGTTCAGCGCATTTGATACCGTGGACATGGAAAACCCGGTATCCTCACTGATTTTACGGATATTTACCTTCATGACTTTTCTGCCCTCTCATATACTTACATATACATTATGCAACCGAAACGAAACTTTACGATTCGGTATTTCGAGAACAATTATATCATATTTCAAAATATTTAGCACAAAAAATAAAAAATTTTATATAAAAAGAATCCCGCTTGGGGCACCCTCCGTAAGGAAGTTGCCCCAAAGCCTTGTATCTCAATATATTTTCTTTCATTATGCTGGCTGCAATTCCTTTTCCAGCTCAAGCACATCTTCAGGAGTAAGCCCGGAATACTTTGCAATTTTCTCCAAAGGCAAATCTCCATCTTGTAACATATTCATCGCTACCGAAATTGCTCTTTTTCTATCCCCTTCATCAAATCCCTGCTCATATTTTTCCTGATAATGCATCTGCAACGTCATATAATCAAGCAGCCTTTTCATTTCCGGTGAGACATCATCCATTGTGCCTTTGGTATTTAAAATAATCTTCGTTGTATCATCGCCTAAACCCAATTCTGTATTTTGGATGCAACGGTTCTCAAAAGTATAAATATGCCGCCCCTCGCCAAACAAATCAAACGTACACACAAATATAACAAAACTTCGTTTCAAATCCTTGTAGTTATCGGCAGTGTAAATAAGTTTGTGTTTTTGGAAATAAATGGCTCCTTTTTGGTAAGA
>CAJUHY010000063.1 GCA_910585895.1 uncultured Lachnospiraceae bacterium | reverse complement strand
TCCAATGTAACAATTCAAAACGGAGAGCTGAAAGCAGCTCTTCCTCTTTCACTTTCTTATAAATTTCTCCATGTTTGATAATCAAACCTTCACCAATACCGCCAGCGATACCGATATCCGCTTCTTTTGCCTCTCCGGGACCATTTACCACACAGCCCATGACAGCCACTTTCAGATTCAGGGGGATAGCGCTTACCATGTCTTCCACCTGATTTGCCAGACCAATTAAATCAATCTGGGTCCTCCCGCAGGTGGGGCAGGAAACTACCTCAATGCCGCCCTCACGGATACCCAAGGTCCGCAGTATTATCTTCGCTGACTTAATCTCCTCCAAGGGGTCTCCAGTCAGCGATACCCGAATTGTGTCTCCGATTCCCTGACTTAAAATCATGCCCAGTCCCATAGCAGATTTAATATTGCCGCTGGTAACCGTTCCTGATTCGGTAATTCCCACATGTAAGGGATAATCTGTCTCATCTGCAATCAATGTATGTGCTCTCACACACATCATGACATCCGAAGACTTGATACTGATTACCAACTTGTCATACCCCATATCTTCAATGATATGTACCTTATCCAAGGCGCTCTCTACTATTCCCTCCGCCGTCACACCGCCGTATTTCTCCACAAGTTCCTTCCCCAAAGAACCGCTGTTGACGCCGACACGTATGGGAATGTTCCTCTCTTTTGCTACATCAATCACTGCCTGAATACGCTCTCTCGCTCCAATATTTCCAGGATTGATGCGAATCTTATCCGCCCCATATTCCATGGCGGCAATTGCAAGCCGATAGTCGAAGTGGATGTCTGCCACCAAGGGAATGGTGATGCCTTTCTTGATTTCTGCAATCGCCTCCGCCGCTTCCATCGTAGGCACAGCGCAGCGGATAATTTCACAGCCTGCCGCCGTAAGTCTCTGAATCTGGGCAATCGTCCCCTTGACATCTTCCGTTCTGGTATTTGTCATCGACTGAATCAAAATAGGCTGATTCCCGCCAATGGCACGGTTTCCAATTTGTATTTCACGCGTATGTTTTCTTGTAATCTTATTTTCCATATCAATTTCCTCTAAAAAATGTTGCGGATATCATTGAACATGACAAAGACCATCAACGCCATCAATGCCACCAATCCAACAAAATGCACCATTCCCTCTTTTTCCGGGGAAATCTTCTTCCTGCGGATAGCTTCAATAATCAAAAACACCAGCCGTCCGCCGTCCAGCGCCGGAATGGGCAAAAGATTCATAATTCCTAAGTTTGCCGACAAAAAAATCGAAAAATTTATCATACTTAAGAGGGCAAGGCCTGTTCCGCCTGCTGACTCGTTGTTGTCATATGTTTCTCCCATAACTTTTACAATTCCCACAGGTCCCGACAAATCTTTCAGTCCGACTTTTCCGGTAATCAGCATTCTCAGACTCTCGATGGTCGTGCATATCTGGTAGCGAATCTCATAAAAGCTGTTGGCAACTGTCTCTAGGGCAGTTCCTCGTTCCCGCATAGCTTTGCCATTCATACCAAACAGTTGCCTGCCGCTCGCCTCGTCCAGTTTGGGTGACAATACTGTTTCGTAACGTTCACCATCACGTTTATACACTATTTTTACATCTTCTCCAGCATGGAATATAGAAAACTGGCTGATTTCACGGAAAAAATGTGTCCGCAAACCATTCATGGAGATAATCTCATCCCCCTCCTGCAGACCTGCCTCCGCTGCCGGAAATCCCTCCCTCACGCTGGTCAGGATAGGCCGGTCAAATCCTACACATGCCATGACAATCAAGGCAAATACCCACGCCATGATAAAGTTAAACAAAGGACCTGCAAATACCACGCTGATGCGCGCCCATACCGATTTACTGTTAAAGGACCTTTCATCCGTACTCTCGCCGTCTTCTCCCTCCATCATACAGGCACCGCCAAAAGGCAGAAGCTTTAGGGAATATTTCGTCTCTCCCTTAGTGAATCCCACCAGTGTAGGGCCAAGTCCCAGGGAAAATTCATTAACTTTAATCCCATTTGCCTTGGCAAGGAGAAAATGTCCCAACTCATGAAATAAAATTATAATGCTGAAAATAATAAGTGCAATTACAATATTCAATCTTACCACCTGCTTTCTATAAAGGCATAAACTTCAGCTTCTGTCTCCAGAATCTTATCTACATCAGGCTCACTTACGTACGCACAATGCTCCATACATGCCTGAATCATCTCTGGTATCTGCAAAAACGGAATCTTCCCATTTAAAAATAAGGACACTGCTTTTTCATTTGCTGCATTGTAAGCTGTAGGAATGTTGCCGCCCTGTTCCATTGCTTTAAACGCAAGCCCAAGCCCTGCAAACGTGTCGAAATCCGGCTCCTCAAAGGTCAGGCTGGCAAGCTGAAAGAAATCCAGCCGTTTCCCTGACAGGCTGCGCCGTCTGGGATAATATAAAGCATATTGAATGGGAAGCCGCATATCCGGTGTACCCAGCTGTGCAATGACTGCCCCATCCTCGTATTCGACCATTGAATGGATGACACTCTGTGGATGCACCACCACCTGAATCTGCTTTAGACTTACATCAAAAAGCCATCTCGCCTCCATCACTTCCAATCCTTTGTTGACCATAGTAGCGGAATCTATGGTAATCTTCTTTCCCATCGACCAATTGGGATGGTTAAGTGCATCCTCTACACAGATATCTACAAGTTCCTCTCTTTTCTTTCCACGAAACGGACCGCCAGAAGCAGTCAGGAGTATTTTACGGATTTTATTTCCCTGTTCTCCATGTAATGACTGAAAAATCGCGCTGTGCTCACTATCTACCGGCAGTATCGGCACATGATGTTCTTTGGCAAGCTTCATAATGATATGTCCGGCTGTTACCAGCGTCTCTTTATTTGCCAGTGCAATTGTCTTTCCTGCCTCTATTGCCGCAATCGTTGGGCGAATGCCAAGCATACCTACTATTGCGGTCACCAGTATCTCTGATTCAGGCATCACAGCTATTTCCAGAAGCCCTTCCATACCAGACAACACGGTTACTGGAAGGTCCTTTACCCGTTCTTTCAGGTCAAGAGCATCTTTATCTTCCCAGAGAACAGCCAGCCGGGGCTTAAATTCCCGAATCTGCTCCTCAAGAAGCGATACATTTCTTCCGGCAGCCAACGCCACTACTTCTATATCTTGATGTTCGCGGGCAATTTCCAGGGTCTGAGTACCGATGGAACCAGTAGAACCCAATAATGCAATTTTCTTCATCTGTTTCTCCTCATAATGTTGTTGCACATATCTTTTACTGCTACATTAAATATTTTACCAGAAAATAAATGCAGGGAGCAGTAAAGATAACACTGTCAAACCTGTCCAGAATACCCCCATGTCCAGGAATCAGCTTTCCATAATCCTTAATGTCATAATTTCGCTTTATGGCAGATGCTGCCAAATCGCCAATCATGGAAATTCCTGCGCCAATTGCACTGATTCCAGCGAGCATAAACATATAATTGATATTCAGCTTCATCTGCTCCTGAAAAATCCATGCATACAGTATAGTTAAAAGCGCGGCGCCTAAAACTCCTCCTACCGCTCCCTCAACAGACTTCTTAGGGCTTAAACGCGGAGCCATCTTATGCTTGCCAATCAAAACACCGACACAGTAGGCGCAAGTATCGCTGCCCCAGGAACACAGAAAAATAAGCCAGACAATGTACGCGCCTCCCGCCATCATCCTTGTTTGGTAAATGCAGGATAACATAACAGCTACATAAAACATACCCGCAAACGCAGCAAATACCTGGTCCGCCTTGTAAACCGGGAATCTCAGTACATAGACTGCCATCACCAGTATTAAAAAACCCAGTACAAAGACTTCCACATCCGGAATAAATGGGAAAATGAGATTCAGATAATAAATTGCTGCTGCCAGATAGCCTGTTGCTCCCAGCAAGGATTTCTCAATATGAAAGACACGGTACAATTCAAACATACCAATCATGGATACAGCAAAAAGTCCCGCCAGCAAAACGTTCCCACCCAATATAATCAACGCCAGTGCGATTATTACCAATACAATACCGCTCAGTAATCGTGTTCGGAACAATCTTACTCCTCCTTTACTCCGCCATAACGCCTATCTCTTTTATTATAGTCCTCAATAGCTTTTACCAATTCCTCTTTTGTGAAATCCGGCCAGGGAACATCTGTAAAGTAGAGTTCACTGTAGGCAAGCTGCCATAATAGATAATTGGACAGCCTAAGTTCCCCGCTTGTGCGGATAAGCAAGTCAGGCGCCGGAATCTCACAGGTATCCAGATAACTCTCAAACTTCTCTTCGTCCAGTTCCGACAGTTCAAACTGCCCTTCCCTGTAGTCTGTAAGCATTTTCTTCATACCGCGGAGCATTTCATCCCGACTGCCGTAATTGATAGCAATCTGAAAATTAAGACCGTCCTGATCTTTGGAAGATTCTTCCAGCCTATATATGCTCTCCTGAATATCTTCATCTAGTTTGGACGTATCTCCAATCACACGCACACGCATATGATTTTTCTCCGCTGTCTTAATGCAATTTTTCATATAATTGCGCAGAAGCTTCATCAATGCGCCGACTTCCTCCTTCGGACGCGACCAGTTTTCGGTTGAAAACGCATATACCGTCAGATATTTGATGCCCAGATTCCACGCCTCCCGACAGATAATTTCCACATTCTTTGCTCCCTGAGTATGTCCAAAATTTCTTGGCATCCCACGCTGTTTTGCCCATCTGCCGTTTCCATCTAAAATAATTGCCACATGTTGCGGAATTCTCATGATTTCCTCCTAATCAAAAGTAGCCAGGAACAAGCCTGGCACTTTTACGCACAATGTTTCAGTTTGTCGAAGGGCATTCCAGAAATGCTTCGCATTTGCCCTTCTCCTATTCGGTAACGGCACGCGTCGCCCTGCGACACCTGCCAATTCGTCGAAGGGCATTCCAGAAATGCTTCGCATTTGCCCTTCTCCTATTCGGTAACGGCACGCGTCGCCCTGCGACACCTGCCAATTCGTCGAAGGGCATTCCAGAAATGCTTCGCATTTGCCCTTCTCCTACACCGTAAGAATTTCCTTTGTTTTCTCTTCCACTGCCTTATCCACTTTGGCGATATACTTGTCTGTAAGCTTCTGCACTTCATCCTCCAGCTGTTTCATCTCATCCTCAGAAACATCGCTGGATTTAGACATTTTCTTCAGGGAATCATTGGCATCCCTGCGAATATTACGAATTGCTACCTTAGCATTCTCGCCTTTTTTCTTTGCATCCTTCGCCAAATCTTTTCTGCGCTCCTCCGTCAGTTCCGGAAATGTCAGACGAATCACCTTTCCATCATTGGTAGGATTGATCCCCAAATCTGATGTCAGGATTGCCTTTTCAATCTCGCGGACCATATTCGGCTCCCAAGGCTGGATTAAAAGCATACGCGGCTCTGGGACGGAAACATTTGCCACCTGCTGGAGCGCTGTAGGCGTACCATAATAATCTATCCTTAATTTATCCAATACATGAGGATTGGCACGTCCTGCACGGATTGAACCAAATTCTTCCTGCAGATTATCATATGATTTCTGCATTTTATTATCATATTGCTGTAATCTCTCATCCATATCTTAATCCTCCTCAGGTCAAATCAAACTGTTATCTTTGTTCCTGAAAACTTACCGCTTATCGCATTTACAATGCTGTTCTCTTCATTCAGGCCAAACACGTACATCGGCATTTTATTTTCCATACACATGATAGAAGCTGTCAAATCTACTACTGCAAGTTTCTTATCAATGACTTCCTGAATAGGCACTTCATCATACTTCACTGCCTCCGGATTTGTCTTAGGATCTTTGTCATAAACACCGTCAATGGCTTTTGCCAGCAGAATTCCGTCTGCCTGAATCTCAACAGCCCGCAAAACCGTTGCCGTATCCGTTGAAAAATACGGATGACCGGTTCCTCCTGCGAAGAAACAGACAATCCCTTTGGCAAAATATTTACTCGCACGATCTTTGGAAAAAAGCTTTGTAAAAGAACCACACTCAAAAGGTGTGAGAATCTGCGTCATCATGCCAACGGAACGGAAAATCTCAGAAACATAGATGCAGTTCATCACAGTGGCAAGCATACCAATCTGGTCTGCTTTCGTGCGGTCAATCGTCTCGCTTGTCCTGCCCCGCCAAAAATTACCGCCGCCGATAACGATACCCACTTCAATGCCATCATCCGATAACTGCTTTACCTGTCTGGCAACCACCGTAACCGTAGCTTCATCAAATCCTACGTGCTTCTCACCAGCTAATGCCTCTCCACTCAGCTTCAATAATATTCTCTTCATATAATGCCTTTCTACTTTGCTTCAAACAGGCTCTCAACATCTACATCTGCATAACACTGGGAACAGAAACCTTCAATTACTGCGCCGTTATTAATCTGAACGGAACGTGACTTGATATTGCCCATCACAACTGCGGACGTATCTACCACTACAGGTCCATGGACATCAATATCACCCTTTATCGCACCTGCAATTACTGCGCTGGTTGCTGCAATATTGCCAATCACAACAGAACCAAGACCGATTTTAACAGTTCCCGTGGTAGAGATTTCTCCCTCAATCTTAGCCGCATCTGCAAAAAATTCTGCTGACTTGGAATTCCCCTTAATAACGCCTGTGACTGTCATCTTGCCGTTACATGCCACATTACCTTCTATCTTTCCTTTTAATTCAAAAGAACCTGTAGACTGTAAATCACCTTTGAGAGAAGTGCCCTCCGTAATCACGGTTACTTCATCTGAAACGTCTGCCGGTAAAGTATTTGTTGTCTCCATTGTTACTGTATTTTCTGTATTCTCTGTACTCAAAACTGTATCCTCCTTCTGTGCGGGCTCAACTGCCTCGCTTACACTCTCTTTTTTTTCCTCTTTTGTTACATTTTCCACTTTCGTTTCCATAAGTTTCTTTGCTGAGTCTGCTGGCTCTTCGGGTGTAAGAATCATCGGCTCTTCCTCTAGAGCCCCTTTTCCTACCTTTTCAAAAAGTCCTTCTACTTTCTTTAGCTCAGACTTGACATCTACTTCCTTTTCCAGCGTATTTACAACCAAATCTGGCTGCATCTGCGCTGCTTCTTCTTTCAATTCCGCCTCTCCCGGAAGCAATTCATTTACTGCCTGAGACAAGTCCTCCTTGAAATCCTTAAAAAAGCTCATACATGTACCTCCATAAATTATTTTTCATGTAAAACATACTGCATACTCAGTCTACGTCTTCTGCTTTTATATGCTGTATGGGTTTTGTGGTTTCATCAATCGGCAACAGTTCTGCTCCCAAATTCTGCAGCTGCTCTATCATGGGCTGCAGCGCTTCCACTGTACTTGCCTTAGCAGAAGAATCATGCATCAGTACAACAGACGTATGGTACTTGACCACATCGTCCATTACGTTTGCTACCAGCTCATCTGGAGTATATACCTGGCTGGTGGCATCTCCACTAACCACATTCCAGTCATAATAAGTAATTCCCTGCTCTTTTACGTACCGGATTAATTCCTTAATATCTACATTGCTTACCTGATTGCTGCTGCCGCCAGGAAACCGCATAATCGTAGGTGTTACGCCTGTCACTTCCTCCAGATAAGTCTGCAGACGATTCATATCTTCCACAAAGGCATCGAGAGATTTATAAATTACATCATATTTATGAGAAAAAGAGTGCATTCCAAGCGTGTGCCCTTCATCTACAATTCTTTGATAGAGAGCTTTTGCCTCTTCCTCCTCCTGTCCAGTCACAAAAAAGGTCGCTTTAATGTTCTTCTCTTTTAAAATATCTAAGATTTTAGCCGTATTCTCACTGGGACCATCGTCAAATGTTAGATATACCTTCGGCCGCTCCCCTTCCTCAAGCAAATTGCTGTCCTCATCACTCTCTTCCGGCACTTCTCCGTCAGCTTGTCCCTCCAGTGATGAATCGGAATCCGCTTCCTTATCTGTGTCATCGGACAAAGCTGTTTCGTCAGACAAATCTATGTCATCTAATACATCTTCGTCATTCGCAGTATCTTCGCCGGAAAGTTCTTCAGTCTGTGTACCATCCTGTAAAATTGTATCAGAAGCATTCTCTTTGGGAGAGTCTGCGCTTTTTTCATTATTTTCCTGTAAAATTTCCTCCTTGGAAACCAACTCCTTGTCCAGTCTTTCTTCCAAATCAATTACTTTCATCAATAAGACGACAATCAACACAGTTAAAACTAAAATCCAGATTGCTCCCCCTGCCACCATGGTCATTTTCATTCGGTTAACGCGTTTGCGCCTGGCTTGTTGTTCTCGTAATCCACTCGCCGTTTTTTCTTCCATGTATGGACCTCCTCGGTCAATAAAGCATTACTATGACTATTGTAACACATTTTTCCCAAAACGCATTAAAAATTTTCAAAAAATATGTACTATTTTTTGAGTTTTTTCTTTTTATTTTCTGTTATTATAGTATTTTTCTGCTTTTTATCCGAAAATTTTTCA
Organism: uncultured Lachnospiraceae bacterium; assembly: GCA_910585895.1. Taxonomy (GTDB): domain Bacteria; phylum Bacillota; class Clostridia; order Lachnospirales; family Lachnospiraceae; genus Petralouisia. The sequence goes on along the minus strand of CAJUHY010000063.1, from coordinate 6,186 downwards.
ACAGAAGCTTCTCAAATCAGAGAAGCTTCCATGCTATTTTTACGCTATTCTATTGATAAAACCTTATAATCTTTGTCCTCCACCGTTTTTCTCAAAATGTCATCTGATACTGTGCCTGATAAAGTTACAACAGCCGTCCCTGACTCATGGCTGACCTCTGCTTTCTCCACCTCCGCAAGAGCTTCCAGACATTTCTTTACAGCTGCCTCGCAATGTCCACACATCATACCTTCAATCTTCATTGTTTTCTGCATTTCTTTTTCCTCCTTGTTTGCTGTTATTTTTTCTTGATTCTGCATATTTATTTCCTCCTGGAAAACGCCTCTTTGTCCGGCCTTTTTTCTTGGCTTGTCGTTCCCTGCGCTGTAGATGTTTTGCATATTCAGCCGCAATGCATTTGTTACTACGCAAAAACTGGACAAGCTCATAGCCGCCGCCCCAAACATGGGGTTAAGCTGCCAGCCAAAAACCGGAATCCACACCCCGGCTGCCAGGGGAATACCAATAATATTATAGATAAACGCCCAGAACAAGTTTTCATGGATATTTCTCAGAGAAAAACGGCTTAAACGGATAGCTGCCGCTACATCACTGAGCCTGCTTTTCATAAGGACAATATCTGCCGCGTCAATAGCCACATCTGCCCCTGCGCCGATGGCAATACCCATATCTGCCCTTGTCAGCGCCGGAGCATCGTTGATACCATCGCCCACCATGGCAACTTTACCTCTTTGCTGGAGCGAACGTATGACGGCTTCTTTCCCATCCGGCAGCACACCTGCAATCACCTGGTCTACACCTGCCTGACTGCCAATGGCATTGGCGGTGTTCTCATTGTCCCCTGTAAGCATAACAACATGAAGTCCCAGATTTTTCAATTCGCTGATAGCCTGAGGACTGTCCTCCTTCATAACATCTGCCACGGCAATTATCCCACACAATTTACCGTCCTTGGCAAAAAACAGCGGCGTCTTGCCCTCTTTTGCCAGACGTTTCGCCTGTCTGGCTACATCCAGCGGAACTTGTGTCTGTGTACGGATAAAAGATTCATTCCCTCCGCAGAGAAATGTACCCTTAAGTTCTCCTGACAGCCCATTTCCCGGCATTACCTGAAACTCTGTCACCTCGCCAGGAGCCATCCTGCGCTCTTTCGCATAGGAAAGGACTGCTTTCGCCAGCGGATGCTCACTTTTTGCCTCCAAAGACAAAGCAGTAAACAGCAGTTCTTCCACAGTTACACCCTCTGCCGGCAGCAAATCCGTAACTTTAGGCTCACCTCTGGTGATGGTTCCCGTCTTATCCAAAGCAATAATGTCCATCTTGCCGGTTTCTTCCAAAGAAACTGCCGTTTTAAATAAAATACCATTTTTAGCGCCAATTCCATTTCCCACCATAATTGCCACCGGTGTAGCTAGCCCCAGAGCACAGGGACAGCTGATAACTAACACAGAAATCCCTCTTGCCAGAGCAAAACCAATCCCATTTCCCAAAATCAGCCAGACCACCGTCGTCACCAAGGCAATTCCTATGACTGCAGGGACGAAAATGCCGGATACTTTATCTGCCACCTTAGCAATAGGAGCTTTGGTTGCCGCAGCCTCGCTGACCATACGAATAATTTGCGACAAAGTCGTATCTTCCCCCACTCGGGAAGCCCGGCACTTGATAAAACCTGACTGATTTGTAGTTGCTGCCGACACCTGGTCTCCTGCTGATTTGTCCACAGGAATACTTTCTCCTGTAAGCGCCGCTTCATTTACTGCGCTGCTCCCCTCCAGTACGACCCCGTCCACAGGAATATTCTCACCTGGGCGTACCACAAATATATCTCCTTTTTGCAGTTGTTCAATGGGAACTTCTGTTTCAATTCCGTTCTTTAAGATAACTGCCGTTTTGGGCGCCAGCTTCATAAGGCCTTTGAGCGCATCTGTCGTCCTTCCTTTTGAACGAGCCTCCAACATCTTGCCCACTGTAATCAGTGTCAATATCATTGCCGCAGACTCAAAATAAAACTCATGCATATATCCCATTACCTGGCCCATGTCACCTCTCGCCTGGGCATCTGTCATAGCAAACAGTGCATATGTGCTGTAGATAAATGCTGCTCCAGCTCCCAGAGCCACCAAGGTATCCATATTTGGCGCCCCATGGCAGAAACTATTCCAGCCACTGACAAAGAACTTCTGATTAATTACCATGATGACTGCCGTCAAAAGAAGCTGACAGAGCCCCATGGCCACATGGTTGTCTGCAAGAATGACTGGAAGCGGCCAGTTCCACATCATATGCCCCATGGAGAGATACATCAGCGCTGCCAGAAATCCCAGAGAATAAAACAATCGCCTTTTTAACTGTGGAGTTTCCCTGTCTTTTAAAACCTCTTCCTCCGCCCCCATTTGGGGAGAATGATCCACACCTGCTTGTTTTTTAGAAGCGCCATATCCAGCTTCCTTCACAGCACGGATAATTTCTTCCTCTCCAACAGTCCCCTCCACACCCATGGAGTTCGTCAGCAAACTGACAGAGCACGATTCAACGCCCGGCAACTTGCAGACCGCTTTCTCTACCCTGGCGCTGCATGCGGCACAGCTCATCCCGGTTACCGTATATTGTTCCATTTTGATAGCTCCCTTCCTGTTAGTTATTTCATCAATTTCTGTAAAATAGTTACCAGTTCATCCACTGACTCCTCCTTACCTTCCTGGATATCCCTGGTCACACAGGTCTTGATATGGTTCGCAAGCAATATCTTATTAAAACTGTTCAGCGCTGCATTTACTGCCGCCACCTGAACCAATATATCAATGCAGTACACATCTCGCTCCACCATGCCCTTAATTCCCCGAACCTGACCTTCGATACGGTTCAGGCGATTAATTAAGTCCTTATACTCTTTCTCAGAGCGTTCCTTTGTCTTACAGCCGCAGCCTTCTGTTTGTTCCAGCATTGTATTTTCCTCCTTTGTATCATTTGATAAATCATATTTTTTCTCAAACAACTATATTATATACCCCCAAAGGGTATATTGCAAGTCTTTCTGGAATTTTTTTCAGAAATGATATATAATTTGACCTAAGGAGGGACCCGGCATAGCCGGGAGGATCCCTTAGGTCTTTTACTTCAGACAGATACGTTTTTGGCATAAGGAATTTTATCACTTACGGAGGACACCATGAAGATATGGCAAAATGAAACGGTATTCACGTCGGACAACCCCATAACAGAAGAAATATTTACGGAATCCGCCCTCTTTTTTGATATTGAGACTACCGGCTTTTCACCTACATATACGCATGTCTATTTGATAGGCTGCGCTGCAAGGCGAGGTAATTTTATCTGTGTGACTCAATTCTTTGCTGAGAAGCCAGAAGAGGAGAAGCCTGTCCTTGCAGCATTCTTAAAACTTTCTGCTCAATATGGCAGCCTGATTTCTTTTAACGGACTGGGGTTTGACATTCCCTATCTTAGAAAGCGTCTCGAACATTATGGTATGAATAACGCTCTGAATTTCCAGCAGTTGGATATCTTTCAGAAAATATCTAAATTCAAGCCCATTCTCAGGCTTGACAATTTAAAGCAAAAATCCTTAGAAACATTTCTGGGAATTGCTCGGGACGACAAATATTCTGGCGGAGAACTAATTAATGTCTATCAGGAATATGTAAAGCGGCCAGATGAAAAAGCTGCTTCCCTGTTACAGCTTCACAACTATGAAGATTTGCTGGGAATGCCTAAACTTCTCCCCATACTCGCCTATGCAAGGTTATTTGAAGGGGATTTTGAGATACTCTCCTTTGAGAAAAATGCCTACAAATCCTATGAAGACGGCTCAGAACTGGAACTGATACTGACCCTGTCCCTGTCCGTTCCCCTACCCAGACGTTTCTCGTTTGGCAAACAGGACATCTATCTGACAGGCCATGACAGACAGGCAAAGCTTAAAGTTTTCATTTACCAGGGGGAACTGAAATATTTTTACCCAAATTACAGGGATTATTACTTTCTTCCCGAAGAAGACCGCGCTATCCATAAAAGCGTTGCCTTCTATGTAGACAAAAACTTCCGCACAAGAGCCAAAGCCGCTACTTGCTACAGCAAAAAAACTGGCTGTTTTCTGCCGCAATACGAGGAAATTATAACCCCTTATTTCAAATTAGAATATCATGATAAAGTGACTTGGTTTGAAATGACAGAAGAATTCACAGATTCCGTGGAACTTCTGAAGAAATATGCGCTGCATCTGTTAGAATACCTGAAAAAACAGGCATAAACTCGTAACTGTTCAGCCATAAAATGTTGCGCTCCCCTCTGCAGAAAACTACAGGGGGGAGCATGAGTAGGGAGTATTTATTTTATATTAAGAAACTCGCGATTAATTTTTTTGGAAGAAAAAAGACTGATGTCTCTGATAGTTTAACTCTTTATAATTCATAATCTGTTCTGTACTTCCAATAAAGAGGATTCCCTGAGAAGCCAGTGCAGAGTTAAACTTCTTATAAATTTCTTCCTTTGCCTCTTCTGTAAAATAAATCAATACATTACGACAAACAATTAAATTACATCCGGTGGGATAAGCATCCCGCAACAAATTATGCTCTTTAAATTCTACCTGGCGTTTAATCTCATTAGAAATCTGATAAGAATTACCCACCTTGGTAAAATACTTCTTCTTGAAGTCTGCCGGCACAGATGTTATGCTTTTCTCATTATACAATCCCATGCGCGCCTTGTCAAGTACTTGTTTATCAATATCTGTTGCAATAATGTGAATTTGATTCAACGGTATATGCCGAGACAACGCCATTACCAAAGAATACGGCTCATCTCCAGTGGAGCAGGCAGCGCTCCACACCTTGAGATTCTTGCCAAATTTCTTAATCAGCGCCGGGAAAACATTCTTATCCAATATCTCCCACTGCTCTGGATTGCGATAAAACTCAGAAACATTGATAGTGAGGAAGTTTACAAACTGCTCAAATTTCTCCTCATTTTTCTTAATCAACGCTACATATTCCTTATAGCTGTTAATATTGTTCTTCGTAATCAACGTATCAATCCGGCGTTTCATCTGCTTTTCTTTGTATGAATCCAAATCAATCTTCGTTAATGCTAAAATGTCCTTTTTGAAATCCTCATATCCAACCATGAAATTCCTCTATTCTTATTCTTCTTCCACTGCTGGCTCTTCTGCAGAATACTCTGCTGGTTCTTCTGCCTCTTCTGCTGGAGCAAGCATAGCTTTCAGGCTAAGGCTAATCTTCTTCTCTTCCTCATTGAAATCAACAATTTTCGCCTCAATCTCCTGACCAATCTTCAATACGTCTGCCGGCTTCTCCACATGCTCTTTAGAAATCTGAGATACATGCAAAAGAGCATCCACACCAGGCGCTAACTCTACAAATGCGCCAAAATCTGTCATTCTTGCAACTACACCCTTGATAACCGTGCCCACTGCATATTTCTCAGCTGCATCTTTCCAGGGATTCTCGTCCTCAAATTTCATGCTAAGCGCAATTTTTCTCTCATTGATATCCTTGATAAATACCTTAACGACATCACCAACCTTGAAGACCTTCTTAGGATTTTCCACTCTTCCCCAGGACATCTCAGAAATATGGAGCAATCCATCTGCACCGCCCAAATCCACAAATGCACCGAAATCTGTCACATTCTTAACAGTTCCTTCTAATACATCGCCTACATTGATTCTTGCAAACAATTCTCTCTGGAGTTCTTCTTTGGCAGCCATCAACAACTGCTTCCTGTCACCGATAATCCTTCTTCTACGTGGATTAAACTCTGTAATGACGAATTCAATCTCCTGGTCTTTGTATTTGCCAAGGTCCTTCTCATATGTATCAGACACCAGGCTTGCCGGAATGAAAATCCTGGTCTCATCAACCACAACGCTTAAGCCGCCCTCTAATACCTGAACTACCTTTGCTGTCAATACTTCCTGAGCATTGAATGCCTCTTCTAATTTCTTGCTTCCTCTTTCAGCTGCAAGACGCTTGTACGTCAAAAGCACCTGACCTTCTCCGTCATTCACTTTCAGAACTTTCGATTCCATAGTGTCCCCTACAGAAACTACGGTAGTCAAATCAACATTGGGCTCATTTGTATATTCATTACGGGTAATGATTCCATCGGATTTGTAACCAATATTTAAGATGATCTCGTCTGGTT
>CAJUHY010000062.1 GCA_910585895.1 uncultured Lachnospiraceae bacterium | reverse complement strand
TTTTCTTTAAATATCTTACTGTCTGTTTCGGTAGCAACATAGAAGTTGTAATTATCAAAGGTTACCTGAGAGTCGTAGCCGTAACCTTCCTTGTACAGAATTACCTGCCCGTACGCTTCATTGTCGTCCGTCATAACGCTTGCGTGGCAGGGTTGGGTCTTTTTAAGATAACCGTCCCACAGTACGCAAGCCATAGCGACTCCGTCGGCATCATCGGCAATCGGTAAGCCTCTTGCTTCTGTATTAAATTCTATCAGTCCGCTGAAGGCTTTGGCGAAGAATTCCGACAGTCCGCCTTTTTTCTCCAGCTCGTCAAGCTCTTCCTTGGAAAATTTAGTTTCTTCAGGAAGCATATCGAAGCCGATGGCCGTAATCGCCACACCCGAATCAACCAGCACCTTGTACGCCTCGGCGTCATGATAAACATTGAACTCCGCAACAGGCGTTGCGTTGCCAGGTCCAAAGCCCGCGGTTCCCATCGACCAGTATTTCTTGACGCGCTTCATCGTTTCGGGATCTTTGTCAAAGGCGAGCGCAAGATTGGTGACGGGACCGAGAGCGACAATTTCCACCTCGTCGGGATTTGCCTTTACCGCTTCAATGATAAAATCAACAGCGTCCTTATCCTCAGCTTTGCGCGTGGGATGAATCAAGTCTTGATCCCCCATACCATCCTTGCCGTAAACGCTGAAGGTTTCACGTTCCTTGCCGGTATATGTAGTAGAAGCGCCTGCATAAACAGGGGCGTCGCTGCCCGCCATTTCCAGCGTCATCAACGCGTTTTTGACTGCCTGATCAAGACTGACGTTTCCTGCGGAAACTGTCACGCCAAGAATATCAATGTTTTTAGCCTTTGCCGCGATAATCAACGCAGAGGCGTCGTCGCCCGCGGTGTCGGTATCAATTATGATTTTTCGCTTTTGCTGCGGTTCGTCAAACGCTTGAGTGGTTTCTGCAATTGTTGTAGCCGTTTCCATTGTCTGCGAATTATCCTTGACGCCGCAGCCGTTTAAGGAAAGGGCGCTCACAAACAGCATAACGGCAGAAAGAATCACGCTAACCGAACGATTGAATATCAACTTCATTTTAACTTACATTCCTTTCATTATGGTTCGTATATTATAACAGAAATATAAAAAATAATCCACCATAATTTCTAAGAACTACAAAATCAGTAATTAACTCATCCCCCAAATCATCGGTCCTATATCCATGGTAATCTATATCCCTTTCATTTTGAAAAGTATAATAACAACCATTCAAGAGTATGGATTGCTACGCAGTCACAATATAAAAATGATGAAATTTCTCCCCTCTGGAGTTTCCATTTCACACCTTGACTGCCACCCACGTGTGGTATATAATACAATTATCGTCATATGTCGAAAACGGAGGTGAAATCATGGCAAGACCAAGCCGCTGCCGAAGGATTTGTTTAGAACCTGAATATGACAGCTTTGCCCCCTGCGGAATCAGGGAACCAGGGCTGGTGATACTTCATGTAGACGAATTTGAAGCAATACGGCTGATTGATTACGAAAAGAAAACCCACGAGCAGTGCGCCAGGCAGATGGGGATTTCCCGAACCACGGTCACGGAAATCTATGAGCGGGCAAGGTCAAAAATCGCAGACTGCCTCATCGGCGGCAAGGCGCTGCGCATTTCCGGGGGGAATTACAAGCTTTGCGATGGCTCTGCCTGGAAATGCTGCGGTAAAAAATGCAACAGAATTTATAACATGTCTGAACATCAGACTGCCATAAGAAGGAACGAGATATTATGAAAATTGCAGTAACTTATGAAAATGGAGATATTTTCCAACACTTTGGACATACCGGGCAGTTCAAAGTGTATGAAATTGCGGATGGAAAGATTGCGGATTCACAGGTTGTCAGCACAGAGGGAAACGGGCATGGAGCTCTTGCCGTGCTGCTCTCTGACTTAAATGTAGATACGCTGATTTGCGGCGGAATTGGCGCTGGTGCGCAGAATGCACTGGCAGAAGCAGGAATTGCCCTCTATGGCGGTGTCACTGGCAATGCCGATGAGGCAGTGAATGCCCTGCTCGCTGGAAATCTTACTTACAACCCGGATGTACGCTGCAGCCATCATGACCATCATGGGGAGGGACACCAGTGCGGCGAACATAAGCACGGCTGTCATGGGAATGCATAACCAAATGCCCCGCAGCAAGCTGTGGGGTATTTAATTCCTTTGTGGGTCGGTAATCCTGAAATTTTTATAAGCCGCCAATACCAACTTTTTTCCACGTTTCTCCTTCACTGCCTCCAGCAAAAGCGCACTGATAAACGTAATCACCGTGGAAACAGCATACTATCACCATTTTATTCCCTCTTTTTCAACTTCTCATTCATCCGCCTTGCTTCCAGCCACTGAGAATAGTAGAAAATTAACAACACCGCTATAAACACAAACAGAATCGCAAGTTCCATGCCAAGAACCTGCCAGCCATTGTCAAACGTAAACCATTCAAACCAAAATCCGAATCCCAAAACTACCGCATTAATATAGATAAAGTAAATAATTGTGCACACCAACATGGCAATTCTGGATACTTCTTTCTCATCCTCTAACGGCAGCATCATACTGCCCAACGCACAGACAGCTGAGAGAAATAATATCTGCCACAAAATATTAACATTTAAGTTCGTGTCCCAGCCATAAAATACAGAAATAAACACTGCCGCCACAAATAAAATGCCGGCGGTAACTTTCTCAAATACAGAAATCATAAACTCCAATCGTTTCATCTTCTCTGTTCCTCCTGATACTGCACAAGCTATACGCCTAAACGTTCTTTCAACGCACCCACATACTGTCTGGATATAATCACTTTCTCGCCATTTTTTAATAACGCTTCATAACGCCCGCCAAACGCCGGCGTCAGGCTTTTTATCTTGTTTAAACTCAATATGACAGATTTGGATACCCTCAAGAACATCCATCCTGGCAGTTCATCCAGCAGTTCATAAAGTTTGCTTTTCACCTGATAGACTTCTGATTTACAGTATGCAAACACTTTCTGGTCCACGGATTCAAAATAAAACACTTCCTCTGCTTCCACAAAAAACATCCCGCCGTCTTTATATACCGTAAGTTTTGTGCCGCCCTGTTTCAGGCGGTTAATAATCTTTACCATGTCATCATCCAAGGAGCGGCATCTCAAGATAATTTCTTCTTCTTCCTCCGGTCCAATATCTACGATTGTCACTTTCATAATGAAACTCCTATCCAAACTTGCTCAGATGCCACTATACTTGCCTGTCCTTGCTGTTGCTGATACTCTTTCATAGTATCTTAACGGTCGCTGATACTTTTCCTGTTTTGGACAAAGGCAATGATTACAAAAGCCAGTATACCACATCCCACGAGAAATAACACCTGGTAGGCGCCCGATATTATTTGTCCGCCCATTTCCACACGAATTCCCATATATTCTTTATACTCTGAAGGCACCTGCGCGGGAAGCCCTGCAAAGGTCTTCTCCAACACCCCTGCACAGCAAACCTCGCGCAGCAGGGAAGCGCCATGAAGGATTGGAAGACACTTGAGCGCCGCAGCCACGCCATCCGGAAGGTAGCCCATTGGCAGATAGATTGCCCCCACAAAACCTACCAGCGTACCGACTACAGTGGCAATTCCTGACCAGGCGCTGCTGCTTTTAATAAACAATGCCAGCAGATACATAAGAATAGAAAAAATACAGACGTTCAACACAATCAAAAGGAAAATCTCTGCTAACGCCCGACATCCCAGCATCGTCCCTCCTGTCGCGGCAATGTAGCAGAGCGCAATTGCCAATGTCAGCAAACACATAAAAATACCAATCAGCGCCGCCGATGTTACATAAGACAAGGCGATGATATTGCGGCTTACCGGAGCAGAATAAAAGCTTGCCAGTTTTCCTTCTGAATTATCTGTCACCCGGCTTCCAACTACGGATAAGGTAACGGTGACTGCATTTACAACAAGGATTCCCGCCAATGTCCAATATTGAACCAGTTCCCGCGCATGTTGCTGATCCAAAACTGTATCACGCACCCCACCATATTCTTTCAGCAGATTCACTATGTTCTCTTCATTCATATTTCCCAGAAATACCCCCATCAACATCAACACAATCAGCATGGCAAGCATTGAGAAGAATACTGCTGCACGGTCCCTCAAATACACCAGGCAGTTGCGTTTCGTAATGCTAACAAATTTTTTCATTTTCTGCCTCCTTTGTTACATTCAAAAATACGTCATCCATTGTTCCCTGAATTACCTCAAACCCCTGTATCATTTCCTTCATTCTTTCCAGGAGGGGCAATGATGACATAGTGCTGTCAATTTTAAGCAGGATGCCTTCCTCCGTTGCGGAATATTTAAGCCCCTCATTTGCCAGATAACTCTGGATTGTTTGCCAGCTATGCTTTCGGGGTATCAGATACAGCTTATCCCTGGCATATTTTTCTTTCAAGGAAAATGGTGTGCCATACTCCACAAAATGTCCGCGGCTCATGATGCCGACATGGTCCGCCTTTGCGGCTTCCTCCATATAATGCGTGGTCAGAAAGACTGTCATTTTCATTTCTTTCTGCAGCATATGAACGGTCTCCCAGACACTTTTCCTTGTTGCCGGGTCAAGTCCTGTCGTGGGTTCGTCCAGAAACAGGATAGTCGGCGTATGCATAAGCGCCCGGGCAATCTCACATCTTCTTTTCTGACCGCCTGACAGCTTGCCAAAGGGACGTTTCAGCACGTCGGAAAGTTCCAGGATTTCTGTCACACGGGCAAGATTTTTCTTTAACTTCCCTCTGTCAGTCTCATACAGGCTGCCCCGCAGCAGCAGATTCTCTTTGACCGTAAGCATTTTATCCAGACAATTGCCCTGATAAACTACACCGATATGTTTCTTGATATCTTCATTTTCTTTGCCAAGCTGCAGACCATTTACCCACGCCTGCCCCTCTGTAGGCTCCTGCAGCGTACAGAGCATGTTGATGGTAGTCGATTTTCCCGCGCCGTTTACGCCCAAAAAACCAAAAAATTCACCTCGCTCCACGGAAAAACTGATATCATCCACCGCCTTCACATCCTGGTAATACTTTTTCAGATGATTCACTTTAATTACTTCTTCCATACCGTTCCTCCCATTTCTCTATAAAGCCATATTCCCTGCGCAGAAGATAGGTTTACTTTAGCAGAGTTGGCAGGGAATACAAGTGGGGGATTGGTGAAATGCATAAAAGCGGGGGTAAGATGTTAAAAAATGTGTATTGTTGACATACAATATCTTAGGTTTTACTGAAAAATGGTATTTCCTTTAAGCTCTAAATTATCTGTCTCCCACAATTTCTCTGACTTATTCCTCAGCAATCCGTACCCGCTCGCCTTCCTTTATCTCCTTGTTGGCTTGAGCTACAATTTTCTCGCTTTCATATATATCCCCTTCCACTGCGGCATACTCATCATTACTTTCGATTACCGTGACTGACACAAACCTGGCAACAGACTGTATGCCCAGAATCGTCTTATCTTCCTCCACAACTATTACGTAATAACCGTCTTTTCCGCTGTAAATTGCAGAAAGCGGGATACAGTTGCGATATTTTTTACTCTCCCTGGTAAAACTTAAAACGGCATTTCCTGTCTGTTGAAGCGACTTATCCGCTATCTCAGCAGTAACCCGGTACGTTCCCTGCTCCCCCGGCAGCGCTTCACTGATTGCTACCCCTTCCAAAACCGTCTCTCCCTCCTCCATCTCCAATGTGCACTCCACCCCTTCTTTCACATAAGACTCCCTCTCTCTGCCAACGCTCCCCTCAAACTGCAGATTCTCGCTGTAATCTTCGAGAACCATCACCGGCTCGGGAGATGTGAGACTGCCCGTAGATACTGTGCACTCCAGCACACACCCAGCAAATTCTGCGCAGACGTTTCCCTCCTGCTCCCGCAAAGCGCATAGGCTGTCCAGCTTCAATTGCGCCTCTCGCTTATCAAGCAGCAGCAAGGCAGCTGAATTGTCTTTTGCTTTTGCTGCATTTTCATTCTGCGCCAGGTCCACACTGCCCTGGTCCGCCGACACGACAACGCCGTCCTGATTTTCCGCTTGCACACTTTGGAAATTCAAATTCTGCAGATTTCCCTGCTGCTGATAGACATTTTCGATATCTGCAATCTGTAACTCTATTTTGCGAATTTCCAGTTTCATTTGCCGTATTTTTTCATCCAGGTCTTCTTTGTCAAGCGTAAACAGTAAATCGCCTTTTTCAACCGTATCATTTGGTTGTACCCAGACATTCTCTATGCGAAGATTTTCCTGACAATATAATGCGCGTTTCCCCACTGTCCCCACGCGCCCCATAATCTCCAGCGGATACTCTAATTTCATCTCTTCAAACCCGCAGACAACAACCTGCGGTATGCGCAAAGAATCTACCGCCCTGGATGCCATTGTCAGAACCGCCATCACCGCCAAAAATACGGCAAGGGCACGGCTGCCCCGGTTACAGACAAACAACCTGGCATGTTTTAATAATTGCATAGACATCTCCTCTCTCTATGGTTTAACTGCCATATTACTTATTCCCCTGCTGATGTCTTCTTTCCCCCACAGCATAATCAATATCATAGGCGCAAGCACAATCAGCGAACAGGCAAAGATATATTGGACATTATCGTAGCTGATTCCAGGTATGTACAGGGAAAAGGGCCAGCGTGAAGGCGTCTTTAAGAAAAGCAGCGGCTGCTCCACCATATTCCAATACTCTATGATTCCAAGCAGTACCGCCGATTTAATTCCCGGCAGCGCCAGCGGCACGCCAACATGGCAAAACATCCGCCAGCGGCTGCTGCTGTCCAGAGAAAACGCCTCGTATATCTCCTCCGGTATCCCCAGAAAGCTGCGGTAAATAATAAACACCGGAAATGTGGAAAATACAGCCGGCAAGATGACTGCCGCATGTGTATCAAGGATTCCCAAATCATTGATTACTATATAATTTGACAGCATCGTCACCTGAAAAGGGAGCAGCATTAAAATTATATAGAGATAAAACAACAGGCTGCTCAGCCTGCCCTGCCATCGGGAAAACGCCCAGGCAGCAGGAACGGCAAAAAATATCTGCCCTATCACAATACAGCCTGTCAATTTCACAGAATTCCAAAACACCACATAAAATTCCGGCTCTGCCAGCAACGCTTTTGCCACTCCCCCGAGGGTCGGATAGGAGGGAAACAGCAAAAGATACGTCCCTCCCTCTCCCCAAAGCGTTCCCTCCAAATAAACTGCCAACTCATAATTACCAGTGACAGCTCCAACCACCAAAATTAAAAGCGGAATACACGACAGAATACATGCTGCCGCGGCTATAAAGGCGGCTATTATCTTGACGATGTAACTTCTCAGGACTGCCGCCCCCTTTATTTTCTTACCTTTATAACAACTCAAGATTACCCTCTCCTTTAATCATCAAACAACCCTGTTCTTCCCTCTCCCTTCTTGCGGAACGGCCAGACCATCACCGCAAACATGCAGACGAGGATTACTGCTCCTGCAGACATTTTTTCGACTGACATATCACGAAACCAGTTATGGAACAGATGCTGTACCATATAGATGCTTTTGTCAGGGTATTCGCCTGCCAGCAGGTAACTCTCCCGATAACATTTGAGCGCCGCCGTCACAGACAATATCAGTGTTGCGGAAAACATGGAGCGAAGCCCTGGAAGAGTTATATGGCAAAACCCAGAGAAAAATCCTGCCCCATCGACTGCAGCTGCCTCATAGAGTTCCCCTGGTATGCTTTCTAATCCAGCCAGCCACAGAACAACGTAATAGCCCATATTTTTCCACAAAAATGTAGCGGCAAGAACCCAAAATGACCAGTAAGAATTCAGCCAGTCCACCGAAAAATCCAGATAGGTGTTGATAAGACCATTCCTGTGAAATACCATGTTCCAAACAAACACCAAAGAAGCAACCGGTACCGCCATCGGCAACAGGCAGATATTGCGATAAAATTTTCCCGCTCCGAAGTAGATAATATTTGCCAGTATCAGGGAGAACAACAGCAGCAACGGCACACACATCAGCAGGAAACGGCAGGTATTTCCCACTGCCAGACGAAACGCCTCATTCATTACCACTGCTTTATAATTGCCAAACCCGATGATTGCTTTACCGCCAACGTCTGTTAACGACCTCCTCACCACATCTGCAAAAGGAAGAAATACAAAGACTGCTACCCCTGCCAGGCTTGGCACAAGAAACGCAAAATAACGCAAATTGGCATAATTTTTTTTCATACAGCCCCCTATTTTTCCAGAAGATACAGCTCTATAGACTGTGCAATTTCATCTGCTGCCGTCTGAAGATCTTCCTCTCCGGACAGGTAAGAAGCCGCTTCTTTACGCACCATAGCAATTACCGTATTGTCTTCCATGGCAGGAATCGTACACGCCTCGATTACATCTTCCAGTCTCTCAAACGCCCGTTTGTTTGGCCATTCAAAGACCTCGCCGCGGTTTGCATAGCTTCTTCCATATTCTTCCATTAAATCCTCAGAAGGTTTATCCATTAAACCTGCAAATACCGCCTTATTTACCGGCAACCCCATAATAATGGGGTACATTCCATCATCGGCAAATATTTTCTGCTCCTCTTCCCCAAGCGCAAATTCCAGGAACTCCCTGGCAATCTCCATATTCTGCGATTCACTGTTGATTCCGGCAATCAGTCCACTGAAAACGCCTTGGGAAACTGCCTGATATGACAAATCCTCATTGAGCATTTCTACAAAATCATGAACAGCGCCCAAATACCCCAAATCCATTGCCACATTCCCATGTTTTATATTTGACACATCTAAGAACTCGTCGTTGGCAAACGCGCCGAAACTCTTGCCTTCCTCTTCCTCCGTATTAAAAAACTTTGAAATCTCACTTTCTTTTTTCTGCAGATTGTCATTAATTTCTTTGATATTCTCCAGAAGTTTCTTCAGCTCTTCCCTGGAGACAGACCCATTTTCCGTCTTTATATTTTGCCAATAAACACTGAACAAATAGCACAGAAGACGCTGCCCCGCCCGGAAAAAAGGCGGCAAATCTTCAATTCTTTCTACTGTTTCCAATAGTTCTTGGGGAGAGTCCACAGAGGAGATATCATCCTCTGTCCCAATCAATACCGGAAATTTAAAGCAAATCGGAGCTGCAAACTGAGCGCCGTTTTTCTGATATGCCTGAAAAAGATTGGCAAAACCTTTTTCTCCACTGATGTAGGCCTGCAAATCGCCGCTCAAATCCGCAAGGATTCCCTTTTCTCCATAAGCCTCCCAGGGCAATCCGTTTAAAAGCAGAATATCCGGCCCATTTCCTGCCATAATCTCCGTATTCAAGCCGCTTATGGCATCTGCTTGTTCTTTCGCCGCAGCATCTGCCATTCCAATCTTATATTCTACCCGTACCTCTGGATGACTGGACTGGAAGTCAAAGACAATCTTATCCATAACAGCGTTTTCTTCCAGAGAATAGACAACCAGCTCATGCTCTGGCTGTGCCGGAAGTTTTTCATCATATACATACCGCAGCAATTCCATGTCTCCTTCGGCATTATTCTGCACAAACACAAGAAACTCCTCTTCGCTTAGGCTGCAAAAACCTCTTATGTTATTATCAATATCGGAAAAACTGCTTACACTCCCATCCACCAGAAGCTCCGAAAGCGCCGCAGCATAATCTGTGCCGTAAATCCCCTGTTCATTGCAATAAAAAATTTTCTCCTTCGAGATATCGACATCCATACAGCTGTTCATAAAATTATTTCCCAAGGGAATGGACAATTCCCCTAATTTATCGCCGTTTTCTGCAGCCAAAATCTGAATTGCCCCGCCGTGTTCATTCAGATAAATCTTATCCTCATACAAATTTATCTCTGCCGGCGATGTTTTTAATTGCCAAAGCGCCTCGCCCTGCACAGAATTAAAACATAAGACCCGGAAATCAATGTCCTCTCCCTCTGACGCTGAGAACATACCATAAACTATTCCCTCATCTGACATCCTTATCTGTGTTAAGCCATAACCTGACTGCAGGTTCTCCTCCTTTGGCTCAGGCAGCTGCAGCGGCAATTCCTGTACCTGAGGACTTCCACTGGCATCCTCTATCAAAAAATACGCATACTCCCCAACCGCTTGTTTATCATCCATTGCGTCTTCCGACATTTTTCCAGCAGACAAGGCAATCTTGCCATCCGCTCCGAAACAGGCAGAAACTATGCGGTAATTATGCGGCAGCCATTCCATGCCAATATCATGCGCTTCCCAGGAAACGCCGCCGTCACTGCTGCCATAGAAATGAAAGCTGCCCGGCTCACTTTCAAATAAAACACTCACGCTGCCGTCCTCCTCGCTTTCTATATCAAAAAGCGCTCTGACAGACATCGGCAATACAATCTTTTCTTCCCGAAATCTGCCCATCACCTTTGTTTCATCTGCCTGCCCTTTCACTCCTTCTTCCTTTACAGCCTCCTGCTTACTCATTTCGCTTCCGTCTTTTTCCACGGATGCACATGAGACAGTGAATACTAAAATAACGCTCAATACAACAGCCAGATACCTGGCAAAAATCTTCTTCATAAATCGTTCCTCCTTTGCTTCTGTCTTGTATGGTTACCATCCTATCACAGGCTAATTCTTAAAGTCCTCTAAGAAATCTCTAATAACACCGTATGCAAAGAGTAAAAATGATTTTTGTAATATAAATGGTATTAATAGAGGACTTTTAGAGAACTTTTTTGATATACTAAGAAAGAGACAACCTGGGAGGATTTTTATGAGGATTCTGATTATTGAAGATGATATAAGCCTGTGTGAATTACTGGTCTACGGTTTAGAAGAAGAAGGGTTTTCTGTGGATATCTGCACGGATGGGCTGGAAGGACTGACATTGGCATTGCAGGACCTGCACGACCTGATTTTGTTAGACCGGATGCTGCCTGGGCTGCTCGGAGAAGAGATATTGAAACGCATACGGCGAAACCATATTGCCAAGCCCGTCATCTTTATCACTGCCCTCGGGGAATCCGCCGAAAAAATCAACGGTCTGGACCTTGGCGCGGACGATTACCTGGTAAAGCCTTTTGATATTGGCGAACTTCTGGCACGAATCCGCAGCGTCACGCGCAGAACCCTGAATGTTCCCACCCCTTTTGTCCTTGCGTTCGGCGACATTTGCCTTTTAGAAAGAGAATCCAAGCTAACTCATAAACTTGGTACGGTTATTCTGCCCAAAAAAGAAGCCGACCTTCTTGCATATTTTCTGCGCAATCCAGACCAGGTCCTGTCACGCCAGCAGATTATTGGAAATGTGTGGGGACTCGATACGGAGATTGAAGACGGCAACCTGGACAACTATATTTATTTGCTGCGCAAAAAATTAAATGCCCTGGACACAAATGTACACATCGTAACTGTACACCGTCAAGGCTATTGCCTGATGTTAAAAGGAGAATCCGATGTTCCATAAGATTCAGATAAAACTTTCCTTTATCTGCTGCTCCATTACAGCAATTATTGTGTTATTTATCATTTTATGCTGTCTGCACGTTTCCGAGCGGAACATGTATGGGCAGGAAAAAGCGCTTTTTCTCCTGAAAGCAGGTACGATATCCTCCGATTTGCATTTTTCAGAAAACATTGACATTCAATGGTATCAGCGGCAGCATATGGGTAAAAATATCCTTTCTATCGAAGTAAATGGCATACCTGCCACGCTTTCCACTATACTGTTATCCGAACAGGAGCAAGCTATCCTCCAGGAACTGACAGAATATATAGAACGTGAACATCCTGCCGATGACAGCACAGGAATCTCACCAAACACCCGGCAGCAATCTTTCAGCTACACCAGAAATGGGTCCAGATTTCTGGTGATGAAGGCTGTTCTTAAAGAAAAAGAACAGGAAATCGCTTATACCTATCTCTATAATTTAGATGAATTTTATGGGAAAATTAACCGGCAGCGTCTTGGCTTTCTGCTTATCTGGCTTGTTTCTATTCTCATTCTGTATCTGTTTTCCCATTCATTTACCTCTCATGTGTTAAAGCCGCTGGCTAAGAATGACGAGAACCAAAGACATTTCGTTGCTGTTGCTTCACATGAACTGCGTTCTCCGTTAGCAGTCTTCAAGACGGGCCTGTCAATTCTTAAGCACAAGCCCGAACCAACGAAAAAAACGCATATTTTTACATTGATGGAAAATGAAATGTCCAGAATGGAGCGTTTAATAGAAGACCTTTTATGCCTGTCCAAGATGGAAAACGCGGAATTTCTATTTCATTTTGAGCGCACCGACCTTGCCATTTTAACGACTGCAGTCTATGAGAAATATGCTGCCCTTGCCGAAAGCAGAAATCTTTCGCTTTCCTTGTCCATAGCTGCGGGTTATGATTACAACTGCCTTTGCGATAGCCAGAGGATAGAGCAGACAGTTATCATCCTTCTGGATAACGCCTTGTCCTATACTCCCAGTGGACAGAGCATTACCCTAAACCTCTATTATTCGCATAAGAAGTATTATCTGCAGGTCATTGACAGCGGAAAAGGCATTCCAGATTCGGAAAAAGATAAAATATTCGACAAATTCTATCAGGTAAATTCCTCCCACAGCCACAAGGAACATTTTGGATTGGGTCTATCCATCGCCAGAGAAATCTGCCGCAAACATGGCGGCAAAATCTCTGTCAGCGATACCCTCGGCGGCGGGAGTACATTTACGCTCTCATTACCAAAGAACTAATTCACATACTTGACGACTACCCCAAATGGGCTGCTAATTCACATACTTGATAATTGTATCCCAGGCAGCAGGACGTTCAAGTCCCAGCTTCCAGTATGCCGCCCCGGCAAGATTATTCTCTTTCATAACCTTAAGCTTCTGCTCCAGGGATTCTTCATTTTCCATCCAGACTTTGTGCCTTTTCCCTTCACTTTCATATTCTGCCACATATTGGCCATCTTCCTCTGACCATACCATCTTAGCGCCATTCCCTGTACAGATATCCTCGGTTGTCTGCATACCTTCCTCTGAACAGGTAAAGGTATAAGGCACATAATCCTCAGAAGCCGACTGCACATCCTCCCCGGAACCTTCCTTGGGCGTCAGCTCCCAGATTCTGCTATAAAACGGCAAGCCTAAAATAGTCTGCTCTGCCGGCACTTCTTTCAAGGTATTCTTGACACCATTCTGCACAAATCCTATAGATGATACGGAACCGATATCTTCCGAACCGCTGTAATGTTCATCATAGGCCATGATAATAATATAATCTGCAAATACTGCCTGTTCCGCCCGGTTATAAAATTCCGTATAAGAAGTCGGAACATAATTATCTACCGACAGCACCAAATCATTATTCTCACATTTAATAGACAATTCGCGGATAAACTGGACATATGCATCCCCCGCCTCACTGCTCAGCGCTTCAAAATCCAGGTTGATGCCGTCCAGATCATATTCAATTGCTGCCGCAATAATCTGATTTGTCAGGTAATCCCGGGTAGAAGTATGGGTCATCACATAGGTGGTGTCTGCCTCCGGATTCTCCAGGTTACTGATAAGTCCCCAGACTTCCACACCCTGCTCATGGCAGTAAGTCACATAATCGCGGCTTGCCAGAGAGTAAATATTTCCATCATTGTCATTCAGGTAAAACCAGGTCGGGGAAATCACGTTAATTCCCTTAGTTGCCTGCAGGATATTCGCCACACGCTCATTGGCCTCCGGGCTGGTCACCTGATGCCAGCCAAGACTGACAGGCTCTTCTTTCAGCAGATGCGTAAACTGAGGTTCCTCGAATGACCGGGAGATTGTCTCACCCTGCACTTCACCCAGTTTGTTATTCTTCAGATAACCAATCATGCCGTCTTCCGTGCAGACCCTGCTCCATTCATCACCGCTGTCAATCACTGTCACGCGGCTGCCTTTTTCCACATCCGCCACGATGGGGCTCTTGATACCGCCCTTGACACGTATCGCCGTCTTCTTTTTGACGTCTGCCCGGGAAATCTCTCCCCAAGCAGCCGTAATCAGCACACGGCTCGGCTCCGCATTCACAGCGAAATCTATATTTGTATATTGCTGGACAAATTCTAAGGCAAGGTATACCGCTTCGCCGTCCACTTTAACAATGGCATACTCCGTCGTATTATTCTTCTTGCCTACCATGTAGGAATTCTCCCCCGCATTTACAGAAATCACATCCGATTCTGTGGTATAGCGCAGGATATTCTCATTGGCGTCCCAGTAAAAGCGTTGGTTCAGGTACTGCCTGACCGCATTATAATCGAGATACACATGTCCATCCCACAGCTTGGCTTTTTCCTCCAAAAGCTGCCGGTCCAAAATCAATGCCATATCATCCGCTCCCTGGACCTTATAGTATTCCTGTAAATCAACCCGCTCCTTTGTCGGCGTATATTTCTTAACCAAAATGCTGATAAATGCCACAAACAGCACAACTACAATAAATGCTGCTGCTGCAAATATCGGCGCCAAATTAATTTTCGGTCCTTTGGGCCGTCTGCCTCTCTGTCTCTTTACTCTCCCTGTTTCCGGCATAATTTCCTCCTATGTATCCAAATAACAGAATTATTACAGGCACAATGCCCTGCAAAAAGTATGAACAACCTTAATGTACACAAAAAGAGCTGCCGCAGATTTGGTCCGGATACCATACACCGTATGCCTGTATGCAATACAGTATCTTGCATCTATGACTATATCTGCAACAGCCCTCTCTATTATATTTTACTCAAAACCTGCAATGCATCCTTCTTTAAAATGACATCGTAATGCTCATCAAAATATGCCCGGATGGCAGATGAATATTTTTCCTGATGTGCGTATTCTGCTAAAATGTTGCATACTTTATTAAATTCTTCCGGCGTGTGCTGGCTCTTGCTGATTACCAGGTAATATTTGCGGTTGAGATTGTTCTTATACAATACGTTACAGCCATTGTAAAAGCCTTTCAATACCCGCGCCAATCGGTTAACCTCATCCAGTCCGTCAAAGACGAAAAGCTTGGTAATATCAACCAGAACCGGCTCCTCTTTCTCCTGTTTGACAGTCTTCTCCAGCGGAATAAAGTTACTCTCTTTCTGAGCGGTGTCAGCAATTCTCTTGGCCTCCTCCTGAATCTTACGGAACAAATCTAAAATATCGTCCGCACCAGTTGCCTCAAAGACATGCTCGCCCTCCTCATTCGCCAGATGATTACTCATGTCATCTTCGGATTCTCCCGGAGCAAATTGCGAAAACCGGGTATCCAGCTCTTCTGGATATTCCACCTTCGTTATAATCAATATAATGGTATCCGCAGATAACGGAATTGCTTCAATCATCAGCGGTATGTCCTCCGCTTCAAATCCACATTCATATGCTGCCTGCTGCATCATATCCCGAAAAAGCATCTTTGCTTTCTCAGTGCCGTATGCCAATTCACTCAATTTGAGCTGGCGGTCCGCTAAATCCTCCCGGGTAAGCGTACAGCGAATCTGGTTCTCACTTACTTTTTCAATCTTCATACGATCCCTTCCCTTCACTACACATCTGCATCAGGAA
>CAJUHY010000061.1 GCA_910585895.1 uncultured Lachnospiraceae bacterium | reverse complement strand
CTTTGCGCTGGAAACCTTTTGGTACTATAAAATTACAAAATGGGGAAACTGGAATATAATATTTGAAAACAAAGGGCAGTGTAAACCAGGCTTCTGTTCACGGATTTGATATCTTTGCCAGTGGACAGTAGTCAAACCAGAGCAATCTGTAAATAAAGAAATAAATTTGCAGTTATGCACTGCAGGATAAATTGGAATTAAGGAGGAGTGTTATGCGATATAAAATTCTGGTGACTGGAAAAAACGATTCCGCCATTACAGCTTTTTTTGAACAGATTACGGATGATTTTGTAGTCCTCAGTTCCTCAACACGTTACGAAGATATTGTGGGGCATATAGACTATTTTGCGCCGCATGTTTTTGTTTATTGTCTTTACAATGAACCGAGGGACAGTATTGTACAGATGTTAAGTATCAGTTCCAGGCTTATGCGCTCAAAAATTCCCTGTATTATCCTTGGTTCCAAGGATGATTGTGATGAATTTGAGCGGATAGCGGTTAATGTTGCGAGCCTGGTTTTGCACAGACCGCTTTCTGCGACTTCAATCAAGGAGAAGATTTTGGAGTTTATGAGCAAAAAAGGGTTTAAGGGCGATGAAGATGAGGATATTATGCTGACAGGAAATCAGGAAATGCCAGATTCCGCCGAGGAGTCGCGCGGCCCAAAGGATATAGAGCCAATACCGCATAAAAAGCATATTTTGGTAGTGGATGACAATCCGATGATGCTAAAGCTTATCAAGGAACATCTGCATGAGAAATACGATGTGGCAACGGCCGTCAGCGGTAGGGTTGCCTTGAAGTTTTTAGAGAGGAGGACGACAGACTTAATCCTGTTGGATTACATAATGCCCGAAGAAAATGGGCTCTCCATTTTGGAGAAGCTGCGTGCAAAAGAGGCAACTAAGGATATTCCGGTTATTTTCCTCACCGGGGTTACGGAGCGCAAGAAGATTAAAGAGGCGCTTATCTTAAAACCGCAAGGATACTTGCTGAAACCTGTTGACCGCGACAAGCTGTTAGAAGAGATAGAGAAGCTTATTGGGTAAAATGGTAATTGATAACTGTGTTGGGAAGGGGGATGGGTAGATGGATATCAATAAAGAAGAACTGAAACTGACAGATTTAATTGATAAGAAGATTCTGCAGAAGATACAGGACGGTTTTTCTGACATGAGCGGCATGGCGGCGATTACTACAGAGGCGAATGGTACGCCGGTCACTCAGGGTAGTAATTTCTCAGATTTTTGCATGAAATATACCAGGAAATCTGAGGTTGGCTGTGCGCGCTGCGAGCAATGTGATAGCCAGGGGGCGAGCCTGGCGCTGGAACATGGAGAATCCGTTGTCTATTTCTGCCATGCGGGGCTGATGGATTTTGCTGCGCCTATCATGGCGGAAAACAAAATGGTAGGCTGTTTTATTGGCGGTCAGGTTCTTACCCAATCCCCTGATATCGCACAGGTTAGAAAGATTGCAGCTGAAATTGGCGTGGATGAAGAAGAGTACGTGGAGGCGGTAGATAAGGTAAATATCTTAGAGCAGAAGACGATTGATAATGCTGCCAAGTTTCTCCATATGATTGCGGATGTTCTGTCTGAGATGGCATTTCACAAGTACCTTGTTTTTCAGGCCAATAAGGAGCTTGAGCGTTCCTCCCATATGAAGTCTGATTTTCTTGCCAATATGAGCCATGAAATCAGAACTCCTATGAACGCAGTAATCGGTATGGCTGAGATGGCGCTCAGGGAACAGCTTCCGCCTTCCGCCAAGAATTATATCAATCAGATTAAAGATGCCGGTAAATCGCTGTTGACAATTATCAATGATATTTTGGATTTTTCTAAGATAGAATCCGGGAAAATGGACATCAGTGAGATTGAATATGAATTGATGTCCATGGTGTATGATGTTGCCAATATCGTGATGGCAAGACTCAAAGAAAAAGATGTGGAACTAATCGTTGACATTGTGCCGGACCTGCCGAGTAAATTGTGGGGCGACAATCTCAGAATCAAACAAATTCTTTTAAATCTTACCAATAATGCAGCTAAGTTTACATCTCAGGGTAAGATTGTCTTAAAAGTAGATTACAGGAAAATTTCAACAGAACAAATGGAACTGCATATTTCCGTGGAAGATACTGGAATAGGGGTCAAGAAAGAAGACCTCGGCAAACTGTTTCAGTCTTTCCAACAGGTGGACAGTAAAAGAAACCGCAATATAGAGGGAACGGGACTGGGATTGGCGATTGCCAGAAAGCTTTTGACCTTGATGAATGGGGATATTTGGGTGGAAAGCGAATATGGGAAAGGGAGCAATTTTTCTTTTGTTCTGCCGCAGAAGATTGTAAACGATTCACCGAGTATTACCATTAAGGAACCGGATTCCGTGTTGATGGCGGGTCTGATGTCCAATCCTTATGTCTGGGAGCAGTTTTGTTCTGATGCGGACCGCCTTGGCGTGGAATGCGTGAGGGTTGTTTCTGCCAAGGAGCTTGACCTTCTGCCAGGAGGCAAAAGAACGATTCTTTTTATTGAATATCCCATGTTTACAGAGTTGGTGGAAGGGTATGTCAGAAGCCATCCGCAGATGACAGCGGTTCTGCTGATTGGTTTTTATGACCATGTGGAGTACCATATCCCCAATCTCCTGGTAGTGAAAAAACCGTTATTTGCCCTGAATATTGCGCTGATTCTCAATGGGAAGCAGCTTCATTTTGATGAGGATGAGGAGAACAACGAATTTGATTTTATAGCTCCGGATGCCCATGTGTTGATAGTCGATGACAATGCAGTCAACCTGACGGTGGCAGAGGGGCTTTTAGAGCCGCTGAAGATGCAGATAGATACTGTGACCAGCGGACAGGCAGCAATTGGCAAAATCGCCAATTTCCATTACGACATCGTATTTATGGACCATATGATGCCGGAACTCGACGGCGTGGAGACAACGCATATCATCCGGCGTTTCCATTCCGAGTACAATGATGTGCCGATTATCGCTCTTACCGCCAATGCCGTGGAGGGGACGAAGGAGATGTTCTGCCGGGAAGGCATGAATGATTTTATCGGCAAGCCCATTGAAATCCGTATTCTGGTAGATAAGGTGAGGCAATGGCTTCCGGTGGAAAAAATACAGAAGGCAAAAATGCTGTACAATGCGGCGGATGCGGACAAGAAGCCCAAAAGGCAGGAGCCGATTGTGGTGGGTGATTTGGATGTAGAAACAGCCATGAAGTTTTTTGTGAATGAAGATTTATTCTGGAAGACATTAAAGGTATATTACCGCAGCATTGAGAAAAAGGTTCAGGCAATCAAGACGATGGTAGAGCAGAAGGATTGGACTGGATATACAATTGAAGTCCATGCGCTTAAGAGTTCCTCCAAGCAGATTGGAGCCATTTCGTTATCGGAAAAGGCCGCTGCCATGGAGAAAGCGGGAAATGCCAGAGATTCCGCTGCTATCCGGGAGGGTACGGAGGAGATGCTGAAACAGTATCTTGAATATCTCTCTGTGTTAGAGCCTTTTTGTGCTGAGGAAGAGGAGGATGAGGCCAGCAAAAAGGATATTTCCCAAGAAAAACTGGAGTGCTGTTTTGATAAAATGTCATCTGCTGTTGTAGAATTGGACATGGATCAAATGGAAGAGGTAATCCGGGAGATGAATCAGTATCATTACGAGGATGTTGAGCATGACTTGTTTGAACAACTGAAAGATGCGGTGGAGGAAGTGGATGTGGACCGCTGTGAGCAGATATTGAAGAGTTGGAGAGAGAAATTGCCATAGTTGTCCTGGAGAATAGGATTGTGATGGGTTTTCTTTGAGTATTAAAAAGCATATTTTCTCTGTAATGCTATATAATTTAACAGTTCAGCTTTCGCCAGTATGTTGGGCGTTGGCTGAACTGTTTATAATTAATAGAAATTTTTGCAGCTGTTATTCTATGATAAGCCAGACATTTCTAATGGCGTTTGGAGGAAAAGAAGAACTATGGAAAGTGAAAAATTTGAGAACCTTTTAAATCTTGCATTGGACGCTACGGAACGCGAGCGGGAGAAATCTCTGAATCTCGGCGTAGGTTATGAGCCAGAGGAGAAACGCTGGGAGTTGATTGTCAAATACTCCGGTGATATTATGAGGCTTTCGAGGGAAAATCCGCAAATCCGTGTGGATGAATTAAGTAACGAGTATGCCATCTTAAATGTGCCGGAATCTGCCATGGATGAGGTGGCGGATGCAGTGGAAGTGGAATTTGTGGAAAAGCCCAAAAGACTGTATTTTGCTGTGCGGGAGGGTATACAGGCATCCTGTATTACGCCGCTGCAGAGTGCAAGGTATAATCTGACAGGAAAAGGGGTGATTGTGGCGGTTCTCGATTCTGGGGAACGTGTTATTATATTGTCAAGTCAGTAAGAACCCAGTAAATATAAGGAGTTCCGGCTGGTTTAGTCCTACAGGAAATGCAAAATAAATAGTCATTTTGATGTAGGATGGGTTGATTTCACAAATTGAAAACTGTTTGTTGCATTTATTTGACACGTTATGCAGTTTTATAGATTAATGATATTTTTTATTGACAATAAATGATTGAAAATGTATAATATTAACAAAGAAAAAAATTATTAATTGTATATGGAATGAGTGGTATAGAACAGCTATTATAAGCACATGCTGTTGCGTTTTCTCAAAAAAACAGATGAGAAGGTGATTAAGTAATTAAATGAAATCATAGAAGAACTAAGAAAGAAAGGAATCAGAGGGGGAATATGGATGCAGATTGTATTTTTATATCTGCTTTCCGTTGTGTATGATGATTCCTTATGAAATTTCGTTTACCAGGGCAATACCTGCTGAAGGGGTATGTAGTGAGATTTGGGGAAGTATCTACTTGAAAAAAAGGGGAGACATAAATATCGCTTTTATCAATTCTAACCGTTATCTAGGTGGTTATATCTACAGTATTGATCATACGGTTTATCTGCCAATACCTCAAAGTCATGAAAAAATTTTTTGCGTACACCATACGTGAAGATAAGCAGTCTGAGCGGATTTTTCATCAGATAATAGACGAAAGTAGAAACGAATAAAGAGAATGTCAACTGCGGTGAACATATCCATGTTTTCCGGGGTTTTTGGGAAATCCATTCTTTTACCTGATGAAGAATACAGCGATTTGGAATTGTAATGTATCCTTCAGCATGAGTATACACATTTTCATAATATATAATTGCCAATCAAGAAGAAGGACGCAATACCGAAGGTGGAGGAATACACAGAAATGCTGGATTGCCCTACATTGGATTGGTATCTGATTTAGTGGGATTTGTATTTAAAATAGGGCTATGCAAGGAAAACAGAGGGAGTGGGTACATATGAAGAGAGCAATGGAGGGCATATCAGAACTCAGGCTGCTCATGAATCTGCTTGCTGTGAACCATGTGGAGGCGTCTGCCGTAGTTATGGTGATACAGCAATTTCTTGCAAAAAACGAAACATTGTGTCATGGAACATCCGGGAATATGAGCCAGACAGCGTCCGCCATCGTTTCACCATTGTCCTCCAGGATTACAACAACAATGCGTTTACCGTAAAAGAATCTGTTTCATTGTCTGATGTCAGCCAGACAGATGACAATGAGAGAGTACTAAGTGCCCTGAAGCGGAGCGTACGCTTTTACCGCTTAGTTTTCCCAGAGACCTAATACTTATCTGACAAGAAGATGCGATGAAAGCGCCAGGAGTTGTCCGGCGGACAGTGAGTGGCAGAAAATGGCGGTTGCCCATGCGTTTTTCCGCGAAGCTGATATTTATATTTTTGATGAACCTTCTGCTCCTTTAGCTGCACAGTTGGAAGATGAAGTGTTTCATATGTTTCGGACACTGTATGCAGGAAAGGGTGCGGTGCTGATTACGCATCGGTTGTCCGACGTACATTTATCTGACATGATTCTTGTTCTTGACAATGGCTCTTTGGTAGAGGTGGGGGCACGAAGAGCGGATGGAGGCAGATAAAGCGTAAGCGCATATGTACCAGCTGCAGACTGAAAAATACAAGGAGTATAGTGAAATGATAATGTGTGCCAGAGGGGATGATTCAATATGCATGATAAAAATATCCGCATGACGATTTTGGACGATGGCGTCTATCCCGAGGTTTGCCCTCTAACTGGGAGTTTTCTGATTGACGGTGACTTATATGTTGCCGCTTAGAATCGACATTATTTGGAACTTACAGTTTTTTCAAAAAGTTGTTAAGTGGTGTATTTAAAGAAACAAAGATTTATAGAAAGAAGGGGTGATTAAATGTACACATTAGGGGAGCAGGCAGATAGGGGACTTCGGGATATTCTGCTGCATGCTGCTCGGGAAACAGAGCATTACCGGGATATTTATTCTTCCCACAAAAGACTGGTAGATAATCTCAAATTATCAGATTTTCCATTATTGACGCGGCAGGCTGTTCAGCGAGAACGCAGCCACTTTCTATGTGGCAGATATCAGCGTTATCCTGATATTGAATACGTGCTGATGAAACGCAGCTTTGGATTTTCAGGCATTCCGTTGGAAATCTACTGGGATAGTCGGGATGATAGCCGTTCCCAGGCATGTTTGTGGGAATACAGAAAAAAAAGGTTTGGCATTACGCAGGATCAGAAGTGCTGCGTGTTTCGTACAGCGGAATATGCGGGAAACAAAATTATGGATGATATGCCAAAACGTTTGAGCGCAGATGGAAAGACAATGTCATTTTCTATACGAAATTTGTCGCCAGATAGATTGCAATGGTGTATGGATGCTATTCTGAAGTTTGCCCCTGCGTGGATGTGCCTTTCGCCCAGTATTGCGTTGATGTTGGCAGAAAACATGGCTGCAAATAGGCAAACACCTTGGTCTGGCCTGCGGTATATTGAACTGTGTGGTGAGATGCTTGATACACAGACGGAAACAATAATCCAGGATACATTTCAGGTACAGACGGCGAATGTATATGCTACACAGGCAATGGGGGCTATAGCAGCTTCCTGCGAGTATGGGCATCTACATATTTTCCCAGAGAATGTAGCTGTGGAAGCCATCAGGAATGGTAAGCCTGTTATGGACGAGGAAGGAGACCTTTATATTACTTCCCTGCAAAACAATGCCATGCCGCTCATTCGCATGGAAACTGAGGACAGGGGAATATTGCAGACTGCTCCCTGCCCTTGTGGGCAGCCAGCGCCTGTGCTGCGTTTGAGCCAAGGGAGAAATCTTGGCTTTATTACTACTAAATCGGGGCGGAAAGTCAGTGCACATGTGTTAAGAAGTATGGCGGAATATACGAATGAGGAAATATCACGATGTATGGCTCATATTCGGTTCAGGCAGAATGACAATGGGCATATGGATGCCGTTCTGGGCGTTAAACCGGCATTTTATGGTTGGGAAAAAGAGACAGCCCGGATATTCAAGGAAAGGATTGAGGATTCTGAACTTAGGCAGATGCAGTGGAACTTTACTTTTGCAAATTCGTGTGAGTCAGATGGAACCAAAATGGGTGTGCATCCGTTTTTTGAATCGTGGGAAGGAGAGGAACAATGATTACAGGGGAAAAGCCATTTATCCATATGATGAAAACTCCATTATGCAATTATTTATACGATGTCAATACAAACATGTTTGCGGAGTTGGATGAGGATACATATCAGTATCTTAAGGAAGTTGAACAGAGCGGTAATGCGTTGGAGCCTGTTGCTGATGCCCGCATAAAGCAGAATATTGACAGTTTGCGAGAGCAAGGTTTTCTGTCCGCAAAACATCCGCAAGAAATCCGGCATAGCCAAAGCGATATGATTGCCTGGCACTTGGATGAGAACATCAATCAGATGGCGTTGCAAGTGACTCAGCAGTGTAATTTCCGATGCGCTTACTGCGTTTACTGTGCGGGAGATTTTGAACTCCAACGGAATCATTCATCCAAACGGATGTCAATTGAAACCGCACTGGCGGCAGTAGATTTTTTCGCTGCACGCTGCGGCAACCAGGATCAGCCTGCTATCGCTTTTTATGGTGGAGAGCCTCTGTTGGAATTTCCATTGATACAGAAGGTAGTAACATATGCAGAGGAAAAATTATATGGGAAGAAACTAGTGTTTTCCATTACCACTAATGCCTCCCTGCTTACGCCGGAAATTGCGCGTTTTTTCTCTGAACATAATTTTTTGACAACCATCAGTTTGGATGGGACGTCAGAAACACATGACAGATCTCGTCGGTTTGCCGCCACTGGTCAGGGAAGCTTTGCCGTAATCCTTAAAAATCTAAAAGTTGCGAAGGAGGAATGCCCTGATTTTAAGTTTTCCTTTAACATTGTGGTTGACCCCAGATATCCTAGTGATTCGCTTCATCAGCTGTTTAATCAAGAAGAATTTTTCCCTGAGGCACATGTTATGCCTAACCTTATCGATGATAGATTTTCAATAGAAAAGACTGTGCCTAGCGAGGTTTTTCTGCAGCAGAGAAACTGCCATACCTTTAAAGGTTATCTAGCATACCGCGGTGCATATGACAGAAGCAAGGTCTCTCGCCTGACAAATATAACCCTGTCTGACAATTTCAGGCGTTTACAGGTTAGGATGAAGCCAGCGATGCTGCTTCCCGATGTGGCTGCACCAGGGGGACCCTGCATTGCGGGAGAACGGCGTCTGTTTGTGAGTGCAGATGGTAATCTGTATCCTTGCGAGCGAGTCAGTGAAACGTCAGAGGTTATGAATATCGGCAATTTGTGGGATGGATTTGATTTAAAAAAGGTTGACAGAATCCTCAATATTGCCCAAACTACGTCTGAGGATTGCAAAAAATGTTGGGCGTTCCGGCATTGTATGCTTTGCAGCAGGAATAGTGATAACTGTGGCGAACTGTCTGCCGATCTTCGGCGTTCTCAATGCAGCATAGTACGTGCTCAGGTGGAGGGTACATTCAGGGATTATCTCTGGATGAGGGAGTTTGGAATTTCTTTTGCTGCAATTCTTGAGGGGGTGTAATGATATGCGTATGCTTGTATTTCCTTATGGACACGATAGTGAGCCGATTATTCGCCATGTAGGCTTACTTGATTCGCAATATGAAATTGCGGCATTGGTCTCTCCGGGCGGATGGGGTTTGGCTGGGAAAGAAATAACAATGGGAGACAATGGAATGACATTGCTTATTTACGAAAAAATCCAGGAAGTAACAGAAGAATTTGACAGTCTTTTCATACCAGCCTTTGAGGTGTTTGATGAGGAAGTGGAAGACCGGCTGACGGATGAGATGGTGAGGTTGGTTCCGCATTTATCACATGTCATTTGTGTTGCCCAGCTTACCGCTGCAAATTGTAAGAAATTGAAAGAGGCTTGTCTCAAGACAGAATCATCTTGTAACTTTGTAGACTTTTCTGAGCATAAGGGGCCAGAAGCATATGGTCTGACAGAATCTATTGAGAAATATCCGTCCCTAAAGCAACTGGATGTACCAGTGGTTGTTGTGGCAGGATGGTGGGAAAAGACTGACAAGTTTGAAATTTCCCTGGCGTTAAGAAAGCGGTTTCTGCAAAACGGCTACCGCATATCCCAGGTTGGTTCCAGAGATGGCTGTGAGATGTTTGGGTTTCATTCCTTCCCTGGATTTATGTTAAGAAAAGACGTGGATGCCGTGGACAAAATTATCTACTTTAACCGTTGGATTATGAATATGGTGAGGGAAGAACAGTCAGATTTATTGTTGATTACCATACCCGGTGCAGTGCAGAACTACAATGAGCAGTTTACAAGAGGATTTGGCGTACTGCATTACGAGGTCTTTCAGGCTGTCCTGCCGGATGCCCTAGTGATGTGCACATTTTATATGCATGGAGATATGCAGAATTTGCAAGAGATATCGACTTCTTTTAAATATAAGTTTGGTGTACCAGTGGATGCTTTTCACATGTCCAATCTGCTTATTAACATTAATGATTCGGAAGAGCGCAGCCGTATCATTACCAACAATATCTATCGGGAAAATGTTTCTGAAGTAATAGCGAAAAAGCTTATGGACAGTTCTATTCCTGTTTGTAATGGTCTGGACACAAAAGATTGCGACAGAATATATGATGTGCTGATGAAAAAATTTACCCCGAAGGATGTACAGGTTGTTCTATAAGAGTTTCCAAGGAGGAGTTTTGATGGATAATAATAAAAATGTAATTGTTACTTCTGAGGAGATTGGGAAGCAAATAGAAAAGCTTTTGCATACCAGATTTGGTGTATCTGAAAATTTTACAGCTGAGAGCAGTGACGGAGATGACGCCTTTTTTGGTTTACGTAGCTTGCTTGAACCACGGGAGTTGACCTATCTGGCATTTATGCTGGAGACGCGGTATGGCATCCGATTTGGCATGGATGAGTATGATGACCCGAAGTTTTACTGTGTAAGGGGATTGTCAGAAATCGTTGCAGAGATGGTGGCTGGAAATTGTGACACAGGGCAGTAAAATTGCCGAAGCAGCTGACGTGAAGCTGCGTTGAATAAGAAAATATGCAGAATGCCAAGGCATACCAGCAGTCATCAGTGGCCACATGAATGCAGCGTATGTTTTTGCATATATCACCGCATGGGAGTATTTTCTAATGTGGAATACATTAAGAAAGGAGGAGTATAAGATGAATAAAAAACTAGCGAAGACCAGGAATAGCCGAATGGACACGCTTGAAGCTATGGCTTGTAATTGTCATTGTAACGACCCCTGTTTAAATTGCAGTGGCGGCGGTTCTTTTTACGTTCAACAAAACATTTATATTGGTGGCGCTGCAGAAGCTGCCCATGTAAAAACGAATACAAATGGCGCTTAAGGTAAGATAATTTGTATTTTTAGTAACGCAGAGATATGGCTCCTTTTTGGTAGAAATTCAGTTCTGATATTTTTATCAAAAAGGAGCATCTTTTTATGGAAAAGTATATGTATTTTGGTTTTATCGAAATACACAGCAATATTGACGGAGGTTCTGATAAATTCAAAATGTATTGCTGCATTATATAATCGGTCATAAGACAGGCATTATTCTTAATAATATGATACTAA
Organism: uncultured Lachnospiraceae bacterium; assembly: GCA_910585895.1. Taxonomy (GTDB): domain Bacteria; phylum Bacillota; class Clostridia; order Lachnospirales; family Lachnospiraceae; genus Petralouisia. The sequence continues at coordinate 4,683 of CAJUHY010000061.1, read as the reverse complement.
GGGTAGTGACAGATGGAAATGTGCGTTAAGTTTTAGTTTCTCTATTTTGATTCATAGTACCAAGCTGCCTATGTTGCCAAAGGTGGCAAGACCTTTTGGTACTAAAATATCGGTTATTTATAGAAAATAGGAAACTCAAATTGTTTGGACGCAAGTTGTTATCTGCCAGCTTGCCAATATTATATGGGAAGAGGGGAGTGGCGTTTCGGTGACGATGGAACGGTTATCTGAGATGCAGAAAATTCCTATCATGGAACTCCAAAGGGAAGAACTGTCAAATGCAGGAGAAATCGTGATAGATTCCTCAAAAAGCCTGAATCAGCGGGTACAGACTTTTTTGAAGGAGACGAAAAATCCATTTGCACAGAATGTGGGGGACTATATATTGCAGATTGGATATGCAAAGGACGTAAAGGAAACATTGGATGAGCGGATGGTGCAGCTTGTCAGAAAGCAGACTGCCATAATATAAAGTAAGGAGGAATACCAGATGAAAGAGAAAGATTTTTATAACGTGGCAGTCTATCTCCGTCTGAGCCGGGATGATGAATCGGATGGCAGCGCAGAGAGTAACAGCATCCGTTCCCAAAGGGATTTGATCCGTTCCTATATCCGTAAGCAGGACGACATGGAGATTTACGATATCTATGTGGATGACGGATGGTCGGGGGCGAATTTTGACAGGCCTTCTTTTAAGCGGATGATGGAAGATATAGAGGCTGGACACGTTGACTGTGTGATAGTCAAGGACTTATCCAGATTTGGACGAGATTATATCGGAGCCGGGCGGTTGATTCAGAAAACCTTCCCGGCTTTTTCTGTGCGGTTCATTGCACTAAATGACAACTTTGATTCATTGACAGCCAATTTTAATGAGAAAACGCTGGTGCTGCCGGTCAAGAATTTTGTCAATGATGCGTATTGCAGTGATATTTCAAAGAAGGTAAGAAGCCATCAGCAGGTCAAGAGGGAAAAGGGAGACTTTATTGGAGCATTTGCAGTGTATGGCTATCGTAAGGACCCGGAGAATATCAACCATCTGCTTGTGGATGAGTATGCAGCCGGAATTGTCAAGAAGATATTTGCATGGAAAATCGCAGGCTTAAGCAACCTTGCCATAGCGGAAAAGCTGGATGGGATGGGTATCCTTTCCCCGATGGAATATAAGAAGTCCCGGGGAGAGAAATTCTCGACCGGGTTTGTCACCCATGTAAAGGCAAAGTGGTCAGCGGTGGCAGTCAAGCGAATCCTAACCAATGAGATGTACATGGGAATGATGGTGCAGGGGAAAAATGAAAAGGTCAGCCACAAAATAAAACGCTCGGTGGAAAAGCCAAGGGAGGAATGGGTGCGCGTAAGGAATACCCATGAGGCGGTTGTATCGTCAGAGGATTTTGAGACAGTCCAGAAACTGCTTGCCGTAGACATAAGGGCGTCTGCCGGAAAAGCTGGATGCCATATATTTACAGGTTTCCTTTTTTGTGGGGACTGTGGGGAGCCGATGATCCGGCGGATAAATCGGTACAAGGGAACAGAAAAAGTTTATTTTATCTGTTCCGCCAGAAATAAAGGATTGGGCTGCACAAGGCACAGCATCCCAGAGGAAGAACTGAAACGTCTTGTGCTGGCGGGTTTACAACAGCAGATGGCATTGTTTTTGAATAAGAGCCGTGTGCTGGAGCAGATTGGGAAAATGGAGATACAGTTTGAGGAAGTGGCGGTCTTTGACAAGGAAATCCAAAGACTTCGTAAAGAACAGGAGAAATTTATGTCCTTGCGTACCGGATTGTATGGGGATTTGAAACAGGGAATCATCACAGAGGAGGATTTTAGGGACTTCCGGCAGATTTATGAAACACAGTATCAGGCGACAGAGGATGCCATAAAACAGCAGGAGAATGCAATACAGAACTTGTTTAAGTCGGGCGTGGCAGCAGGGGCAAATCTGGAAAAGATGAAATCCACGCTGGAAATCACGGAACTGAACAGGGATATTGTGGTGACTTTTGTCAGCCGCATCCTTGTATATGAGGATAAGAGAGTGTTTCTGGAATTTCGGGCACAGGATATGTTTGCAAAGGTCCTGATGCTGGCAGATTTTATGGAACACAGGGAAAATGCACCGGTAACGGAACAGGGAAGAAAGGAGGTATCGTAACATGGCACGTACTTCCAAAAAGAAAAAAACATGGCAGATGCCTCTCTCCAGACATTTTCATACAGGGATTTATGCAAGGCTTTCCGTGGAAGGCAATGAGCGCAAAAATGAATCTATTGAGACGCAGATTGCAATGGCAAAGCAGTACCTGAAGGAACACCCAGAAATGGAGTTGTATGACTGCTATACGGATTTAGGCAAAACTGGAACAAATTTTAAACGGGAAGGTTTTGAGCGAATGATGCAGGATGTGAGGAAGAAACGCATTGACTGTGTGGTTGTCAAGGATTTATCCCGGTTTGGCAGAAACCATATAGAGGCGGGAAATTATATCCAGAAGATTTTCCCTTTTATGGGCGTCCGCTTTATTGCCCTTGCGGATGGGATTGATACATTCGGGGAAAAATCTGGCACAGATGAAATGGCACTGAAGCTCAAAAACCTTGTCAATGAGATGTATGCCAGGGATATTGCCGAAAAGGTAAAATCCAGCAAGCACAGCCACCAGGAACAGGGGAGTTACACCGGTGGGATACCGCCATACGGATACAGGGCGAAATGGATAGATGGGAAAAAACGCCTTTTTATCTGTCCGGAGACGTCAGGGATAGTAAAGGATATTTATGGAATGTATTTATCTGGTAAAAATATGCGGCAGATTGCAGGGGAACTGTATGAGAGGGGAATCCACAGGCCGGGCGCTTACAGAAAAACAGGGCATGTGTACCGGCAGGAGAGGGAGGATTTGGAACAGTGGACCGCTGGAACGTTGAAACTGATTTTAACAAATCCCATATATATGGGTTGTCTGGTACAGGGGATAACCTGTGGAAAGCAATATAAAATCAGGAGCCGCCATGATATGGACAGCGGGGATTACTGTATCCGGCATGGAACCCATGAGCCCCTTGTCAGTGAGGATGTGTTCTTTCAGGCGGCCGTCATGTTTGAAAAATCGGCAAAAAAATATTGCAATAAAGACGGTTTTTCTAAAAAAGTGCCAATAGAGGAGGATGTTTATGCTGGGGTGCTGTTCTGCGGGGAATGTGGAAAGCGTATGGCAAGGGTGGCAAATGCAAAAGAGTTCGGTTCCGGCCATGCGGTACGGTATTATGGGTATTACTGCCCATCCTCCCGCAGAATGGATGATTTAAAGTGCCCTTCCAAGAGTATCGGCATGAGTGTGTTGGATGAACTAGTAAAAAAAGCGCTGCATCAGGAGTTTGCCCTGTCGGATTTGCGTTTGGGCAGGCTGGTAAAGGAGTATGAAAATCAGGCAGAGGAACAAAGAGAAAAAATCAGGCAGGAGATTGTTTCTTGTGGGAAACAGCAGGGATGCGGAAAAAAGAGGGGAAGTGAGCTGTATCTGAAATACCATGAGGGCAGCCTGTCACTGGAAGAATTTCAGCAGAAGAAAAAGGAGCAGGAAAGGTCCTTCCATGAAATGGCAAGGAGGAAAGAGGAACTGCAGCACAGGTTAGACGGCATGAATCGTGAGTTGAAGGAAAAGGGAAAGTTTCTGCGGAATCTGATGAAATGTAACGAAAAGACGAAGCTGACAAAGGATGTCATACATATACTGATTCGCCGGATCGATGTGTATGTCGGCCACCGGGTAAAAGTCACGTTTGCATTCCGCATGAATGAATTATTATATGCCGATGAAAATGGCATGTCAGGGAAAGGAAGTAAGTGTGAATGAGACCACTCACATGGGAAGAAACGTCCGAAAAAGCGGACTTGCTGCAAAGCAGCATTCTTCCGTAAATTTAAAAGTATGAATAAAAAGAGTGAAAGAATCAGGCAGACGGATAAGGAAAGGGCTGTAACTTTTGTGCGTATTGCTGTTTATATGCGCCTCTCCAAGACAGATGAAAAAGTACAGGAAGAAAGCAACAGTATCTGCATGCAGCGCATTTTATTAAGGAAGTATATTGCATCCCATTTTGCGGAATGTGAGATTATGGAATATCAGGATGATGGTTTTTCGGGGACAAATTTCAACCGTCCGGGGGTGCAGCGTCTTTTGGAGGATGCCAGAAATGAGAAGTTTGATTGTGTGGTGGTAAAAGATTTTTCCCGGTTTGGCAGGGATTATATGGAAGTGGGGGCTTATCTGGAGCAGATATTCCCTTTTTTGGGCATCCGTTTTATTTCCATCAACGACCATTTCGACAGCGCCAGTTATCAGAGAAGTATCTCTGATTTGGATGTAAATTTCAAAAATCTTCTTTACGATTTATACAGCAAGGATTTATCGCAGAAAGTGAAAACTTCGCTGTGGGCAAGAAAGGAAAGCGGGCAGTATGTCAGCGGCAATGCCCCGTTTGGTTATGAAAAAGCTCCGGATGACAGGCATATACTTGTCATCTGTGAGGACGAGGCGGAAGTAGTGCGTGAGATTTTTTCCCTTGCCTTGCAGGGGATGACTTCCTCACAAATAGCGAAAAAGTTGAATTTAGAAAATGTTCCTACACCGGTGGAGTTTAAGATAAGGAAAGGAAAAACTTCAAGGAAACCAAAGG
>CAJUHY010000060.1 GCA_910585895.1 uncultured Lachnospiraceae bacterium | reverse complement strand
GTTTCTCTGTTGAGAAACTCCACAATGTGAAACAGGCTAAAGCCTAACAAAAAAAGGAATCTGCAACTTTTTGCAAATTCCATTTTAACTCACTGCCGATTCCTTTCAGCTGTTTATCCACTTAACATGCGTCTAATTCTCAGACCATCCGTTACTGTATATTCAATTGCTTTTCACATGTTCCTGCTTTATCTTATCTAACTCTTCAAAGACTACATCATTCAATACCTTGATATAAGTGCCCTTCATTCCAGAAGAACGAGATTCTATAACTCCCGCGCTCTCAAACTTGCGGAGCGCATTCACAATAACACTTCTGGTAATCCCTACCCTGTCGGCAATCTTACTGGCTACCAAAACACCCTCCTTGCCTTCCATCTCGTCAAAGATATGGGTAATTGCCTCCAATTCCGAAAACGAAAGAGTACTGATTGCCGACTTGACAATCTGCACTTTGCGGCTCTCCTCCGCGCTCTCTTCATTTACAGAACGCATCATCTCCAAACCCACAACGGTAGTCCCATACTCGCTTAAGATAATATCATCAATATCGTACTGACTCTCGAGCCGGTATACAAACAATGTTCCCAAACGCTCTCCCGCAATATCTATGGGTGTGATAATTGCCTGATAAAGGCTCACTTCACCGGAAGCAAACCCCAGCGTCTCTAAATTGACATTCTCCTTCGTGGAAAGGATCCCCAGCAGCCGCTCATTCAGCAATGGGTCTATAAAACCGCCCACTTCTCCGGAAATCAGTTCCTTAATCTCATCTATCTGCCGGTTTCTGCCAATTCCCAGAATCTTCCCTTTCTTACTGATAACCAAAATGTTAGAATCCAAAATTCCTGTCAGGACCGCACAGATATCGTTAAAAACAACTTTTGAGGAATTGTTATTATGCAGCAACTTGTTAATCTTCCTAGTCTTATCTAATAACTGTACACTCATAACAATACCTCCTGACCAAAATTTATCTTTCCCTCTGCAATCCTACAAATTCTTTTAAATTATAACATGTTTTGATTCAAAGCACAATAACTTTCTGTTTATTTTCGCATTTTTCGCGTTTATGTTTCTATTTTCTTACTATTTTGTTTTTCTTTAACAAATCCACATTGATTATCGGCACACACCAACTTACTGCCTTTCTCCACCATATAACCGCCGCACTGAGGACACTTCTCCTCTGAAGGTCGCTGCCAACTCATGAAATCGCATTCTGGATTTGACTCACAGCCATAATACTTCCTGCCCTTTTTCGTCTTGCGCAGCACCACTTCTTTCCCGCATTTCGGACATGCTACGCCAATTTTCTCCAGATAAGGCTTGGTGTTGCGGCACTCTGGAAAGCCCGGACATGCCAGGAATCTGCCGTGCGGACCATATTTAATTACCATATTGCGCCCGCACAAATCACAGACCACATCGGTGACCTCATCCTGAATTTCCACCTTCTCCAGTTCTTTTTCCGCAATCTGCACTGCCGCGTCTAAATCAGGATAGAAATTTCTCACCACCGTTTTCCATTCCACACTCCCCTCTGCCACCTTATCCAGCAAAGATTCCATGTTCGCCGTAAACTGCTCATCCACAATTGTAGTGAAGGCTTCCTTCATGATAGAATTAACAACTTCTCCCAACTCGGTTACATAGAGATTACGGTTCTCTTTTGTCAGATAGCGTCTGGCAAGCAGCGTTGTGATAGTGGGCGCATACGTACTGGGACGCCCGATGCCGAGTTCTTCCAATGTCTTAACCAGGGAAGCCTCTGTAAAATGTGCCGGCGGCTGCGTGAAATGCTGTTTCTCTTCCAGTTCTTTTACCTCCAGCTTCGTGTCCGTGTCAATGGATTTAAGCAGCACATTGTTCTCACTCTTTTCATCATCGTCACTGGTATATACAGATAAAAATCCCTCAAAGACAATCTTGGAAGCCGATACATGGAAGCGGTAATCCCCGGCTCCGATTTTCACCGAAGTCGTCTCGTACTCTGCACCGGACATACGACTCGCTGCAAACCGGTTCCAGATTAATTGATACAGGCGGAACTGGTCACGGCTTAAAGATTCTTTAATTTTAACCGGGGTACGGGCGATATCCGAGGGACGAATTGCTTCATGGGCATCCTGAATTTTCTGACTGCTCTTTTTACTCTCTCCTGCCTGGGCAACGTATTTCTCCCCATAGGCATCGATGATATATTCCCGCGCCGCCACATCGGCTTCCTCAGAGACACGGACAGAATCCGTTCTCAGATAAGTAATGATACCCACAGTTCCCTGCCCCTTGATGTCAATTCCTTCATAGAGCTGCTGTGCTAGGCGCATCGTCTTCTGTGTAGAGAAATTCAGACGTTTGGCAGCCTCTTGCTGCAGCGTACTGGTGGTAAAAGGAAGCGGCGCTTTTTTTACCCGGCTGCCCTTCTTCACATCCAGCACCTGATATTTTTCCTGCTTCAAACTCTTTCGTATCTCATCCATCTCCTGCCTGGAGCCAATGGTAATCTTTCCATTCTCATCGCCATGAAATTTAGCTGCGAGCAGTTTTTTCTCACCCGGAACAGCAAATTTCGCATCCAATGTCCAGTACTCTTCCGGAATAAATGCGTTAATCTCTTCCTCCCTGTCACAAATAATGCGCAGCGCCACCGACTGGACACGTCCGGCGCTCAGTCCCCTTTTTACTTTCGCCCATAATACCGGACTGATACGGTAACCCACCATACGGTCCAGCATACGGCGTGTCTGCTGAGCATCCACCAGATGCAAATCAATATTTCGAGCCTGTTTCAAGGAGGCCTTGACCGCATTTTTCGTAATCTCATTAAAGCTAATTCGGCAGACTTTCTTGTCATCCAGTTTCAGTGCTTTGGAAAGATGCCAGGAAATAGCTTCTCCCTCCCGGTCCGGGTCTGTTGCCAGATAGACCTTTTCTGCTTTTTTCACTTCTTTCCTGAGGTTCGCAAGAATATCTCCTTTGCCACGGATTGTAATATATTTCGGCTCATAATCATGCTCCACATCTATACCGAGCTGGCTCTTGGGCAAATCACGTACGTGACCGTTCGATGCCACCACCTCGTAGTTCTTCCCCAGGAATTTCTTGATAGTCTTCACCTTTGCCGGTGATTCCACAATTACCAAATACTTTGCCATGTGTCTGCTCCTCCCTAATCAGTATCGGAACGGATATAATAATTTTTATAAACTTCAGAAACAATGCCCATCTCCTGCAATGTCCCCAGCGTCTCCATCAATCCCTCCAGGTCCAATCCAGTCTCAGCCCAAAGGCTTTCCAGATTCCTCGGAGTCAAATCGAGACAACTATACACCAACCTTTCTAAATTTTCAAGGGATAATTTTTGCTTTTTGCATGAATTCTCTTCCGTTTTAGAAAAAATATGCATCGATTCTAAAAAATTTTCCATGTTCAGATAAATACCCGCACCTTGCTGAATCAAGCGGTTTGTCCCCCCACTGGATAAGTCAGAAATGCGCCCTGGCACAGCATAAATATCCTTTCCCTGTTCCAAAGCAAAATCCACCGTTATCAACGAGCCGCTTCTCTCCCTTGCCTCCACAACCAGTATCACATCCGCCAAACCGCTGATTATCCGATTTCGCTGCGGAAAATTAAGCGCAAGCGGACGCGTACGCGGCGGATATTCTGAAACCACACACCCATTTGTTATGAGCCGCTCATACAATTCCCTGTTCGCTGCCGGATAACAGACATCCACACCGCACCCCAGTACACCCAACGTACTGCCCCCGCCGCACAGCGCTCCCCTCTGGGCCGCCCCATCGATGCCTGCCGCCATCCCGCTGACCACCAAAATATCTGCTGCCGCAAGCCCTTTACCTATCTGTTGCGCCACTGCTTTGCCATAACATGTACACTTTCTGGCGCCCACAATGCTGACGGACTTTTGCCCTCCATCCGGGAGTTTCCCACGGTAAAACAGTCCATAAGGAGGATTATAAATATGCTCCAGGCGCGTAGGGTATGCATTATGCTGCCAAACTGCCAGCATAATCTCTTTCTGACGGCAGTACATCAGTTCTCTCTCCAATTCCTCATCTGTTTTCTTCTTCGCTGACCGGATTCCCTCTTTCTCACATTCCGTCAATATGGAAATCTGTTCTAACTCCCGCTCAGACGCTTGATAAATCCTTTCTGCCTCACCAAACAGGCTTTTCAGATAAATCTTCTTCCTCCCGGGAAGGGATACAATTCCCGCAAGCCAGTACTCATATTTATTATACGCTTCCATTTCTGCACTCATTCCCAGTCCCACACCTTTCTGTCTATGCTGCGGTACAAAAGACTCTCACAAATATGCTGGCGCCCAATTTTTGCCGCCCCCTCCATATCTGCAATCGTACGCGCTACACGCAGTACACGGTAATATCCCCGCGCAGTCAGTTCCAAACGCTCAAAAGATTCGCTCAGCAATTTTTCTCCCTCCGTTTCCATTGCACACCAGTCCATGATTGCAGATGGCGGAATCTGGCTGTTATAGAGAATTTCACTTCCTGCAAAACGTTCTCTCTGGATTGTCTGCGTCCGTGCTACACGGCTGCGGATAAGCTCTGAACTTTCTTCAGGACGTCCGTTTGTCAATTCCCAAAGCGCCGGGCGGCTGACCTCCACGCAGATATCCATCCTGTCAAGCAAAGGACGGCTAATCTTATTCAGGTGCCGTTCTATCATGGCTTTGGTGCAGGTACAGCGGTTTCGGTCAGGAAAATAACCGCAACTGCAAGGATTCATGGCTGCAATCAGCATAATGTCTGCAGGATAAAAATATGTGCCGCTTCCCCGCACGAGCCTGATTTCCCGCTCCTCCAAAGGCTGCCGCAGCACCTCCAGTACCGGTCGTTTAAATTCTGTCAGCTCGTCCAAAAACAGCACTCCTTTATGTGCCAGGCTGATTTCTCCAGGTTTGGGCACTGTTCCTCCTCCCGCCATCCCCGCCATGCTGATGGTATGGTGGGGACTGCGGTAAGGCCTTTCCCGGAAATTCATCTCACGCTGCCCAAACATTCCCAAAACACTGTACACTTTAGCAAGCTCCAGCGCTTCCTCCTCCGTAAGCGGCGGCAGGATTGTCGCAACAGCATGTGCCGCCATCGTCTTTCCTGCCCCCGGAGAACCCAGCATCAGCATATTATGCCTGCCGCTGGCTGCAATTTCACAGGCTCGTTTTAGGAGCTTCTGTCCATGTATAGAAGCAAAGTCGAAGTCCGCATTCCGCGTATTTTGGGCAGTTTCTTCTATTTTATTGCCCATGTCTGTCTTATATTTCTCGGGTTCCCGAAAGTAACTTTCTGTCAGTTCAACCACCTGCCCCAAGCTCTCTGCCGGAAGGATTGTAATTCCCTTCACAACCTGCGCTTCACCGACATTTTCCCGGGGAACGCAGACCACACGCTTCCCTGCCTCCCGCGCTGCCAGAACCATAGGCAGGATTCCTGCTGTCGGGCGGATCTCTCCATTCAGGCTGATTTCTCCGGCAAATAAGATTCCCTCCAGATATTCCTGGGGTATCCTGCCATATGCCGCCAGAATGGCAAGTGCAATCGGCAAATCAAACACTGTTCCGCTTTTACGGATATCTGCCGGATAGAGATTTATAGTAATTTTCTTAGGAGACAAACGGATACTGCTGTTACGGATTGCCGCGCGAATCCGTTCTTTGGCCTCCCTGACCTCCGAGGATAAAATGCCTACCATTTCAAATGCAGGCATTCCGTCACACACGTCTGCTTCCACCTGAACAAGAACACTGCGGATGCCGCAGACGATAGCTGTTGATACAATACTATACAAAGATACCTCCCTTTGTACTGGTATGGGATATGAGGGCAGACACGCCCTGAAAAAAGATGGGTATATCATATCACGTTTTATAACAGTTGAAAAGCTGTTTCTCAAAAACAGCTTTTCAATTTCTCCAAAGCACGTTTCTCAATACGACTGACATAGGAACGGGAAATCCCCAACTTATCCGCCATTTCCCGCTGTGTCACCGGCTTTCGGTTATACAGGCCATACCTCCATTCAATAATCTGCCGCTCCCTGTCATTCAGCACTCTGGGAATCATCTCATAAATCTTTTTCGTGTTGCTCTTTAACTCAATCACCTCAAAGATTTCTCTGTCTGTGCTTTCCACCACGTCCATCAGATTAATCTGATTTCCCTCTTTATCCGTTCCGATGGGTTCATACAAGGAGACCTCTCGGGATGTCTTTTTCTTTCCCCGAAAATACATTAACAGCTCATTATCGATGCAGCGCGCCGCATAGGTGGCAAGCCGGTTTCCCCGCTCATAGTTAAAGGTCGCAATCGCCTTGATGAGGCCTATGGTCCCGATGGAAATCAAATCCTCCATGTCCTCTTCCCCGCTCTGATATTTTCTCGAAATATGCGCTACCAGTCTCAGATTCCGTTCAATCAGGGTATGTTTAGCTTCAAGGCTGCCCTCTTTCATTTTTTCCAGATAATATTTTTCTTCCTCTGCATTCAGCGGCTTTAAAAAAGTTTTCAAAAAAAGCACCTCGTAGCTGATTTATTACATTCTATGAAAAATCAAGCTTTGAAGTGCCTTTCCATATTAAATTCAACTTGTCATCCCTCGTAAAAGAGGTTATACTGATAGCAAAAATACCGGAGGTAATACCATGATACTGCCCAAAGACCCTGTGATGCTGCTCAGCGCCATCAACACTTACCTGAGAGATTATCATTCTTCATTGGAAGAACTATGCCAAAATGCGGAGGTGTCTGCCGAAGAAATAAAAAAACAACTGGCCGTTCTTGATTACCATTATGAACCAACGCAAAATCAGTTCGTATGATGGACTCGTTCCGCCGGCTTTTGATATGGCGTACCGTAATCTTTCTGCTTAAGCAGGACATGTTTGATATAATGGAAAACCACATCCTCCCCCTGGTCCGCCAGCATGTGCAGAAGCTTTTCCAACAATGCCCGGCTGTCCTCATGGAGGATGTGGTAGTCCTTCCCATGTTCATAATATTCCAGCGCGCTCCGGTCTGTATATTTTTCTTTCTGGTAATTCTTAGAGGCAGACACGCGGTCAATAAACATTTCCACAACATATCTCAGAGGCATCTTCATGCCGTTGATTCCTTTCTTCTCCCCTACCCCATAATCCAGCCAATATTCCAGATGATGTTTATTTCTGCCCTTATGGTGCAGCCATGCCTGAGAATATCCTTTTTCCAACCGTTCAATATTATTAGGGCTTAAATTTCCCTGAAAATACCTGCAGCCCACCAGGAATTCTGTAGGGCTATACTTAGACAAGTCATGTAATAATCCTTGCTTATACAATCCCACTCGAAAACACCCTTTCATCACAAGCATTTTATGATGGTTGATTGTTTTGAAATGCTGCCAAGCCTTCATATTTCACCTCACAAGACAATAGTTTTATCCATATATAACTCTGGTTATTAAATATAAAATCAACAAATGAAGCGGATAAAATGCATAGAAGAAATATTTCAGGGAAGGTCCCTTCCTGCCATTATAAAGCAGCATAGGAATTACTGCCAGACAGGCATATATCTGAATGCCCAAACCATAGAGCAAAATATTCTCCAACGCAAACATCAACTGTTTGATAACTTTTCTTTCATATAAGAGATAATAACAAAGTATGAATACAATGCCTCTCCCACCGTAATCTGTATTCAAAAAATTCGCAGCCACAAACATTACCGGAAATATTAAAATTATACTTAATTTATTCTTAAAGCACTGCGCCAAGTCGATAGCCACAACCCCTAACAACAACGTAAAAAATACGTTCTGATGACTCCAATCTACACCTCTGCGAAAAGCCAGGTCAAAGGGAATCTCCGAAACAAGAGCAAATCCTAACAGCCGCAGTTCATATTTGCGGATATCTCTGGTATGCATTGCCCCTTCCACAAGAAGGAAGCAATAAATCGGAAATGCAATCCTTCCGATAATCCGCAAAATCCGATACTGTGGGAACAATACTGCTCCTGTATGGTCAATAAGCATACAGGCCATAGCGATGCATTTCAATACAAATCCATTGAGTCCAAAAATTTCCTGCTTCTCTTCCATGTTCTACTGCCTATATCCCCTTTCCACGTTCTTTTCCACGGATAGACCTGCCGGTCAAAAGACAAACTGACTGCTCCCTTACCCGGAATTCCTGCACCCTTCCAACCATCTTTGGCTCTTCTAATATGGATTGTTCCTGCGAAGTGTCCAGCAGAAGCTTCCATTCCATGTTCTCAGGCAAGGCAAACTTCTGTGTCGTATACTGGAAATTATATGCAATGTAGATACTCTCTTTAGAATGCACATACTCTCCCGCATAAAACATACCTATAAAGCTGCGGTTCATATCAAAATCTATCTTCCATCCGCCATCACTGTGATAAGACAAATCCGGACTGCCCAAATTCTTATAATCCATCAACCGGTATGGATTCGGACTGCGCAACATGGAATATTCCCTCCGCAATCTCGCCAACCCTCTGGCAAACTCTGTAATCTGTCTGCTGATTACATTATTCTTCCAGTCTTTCCAGCCAATTTCATTATCCTGGCAATAGGCATTGTTATTCCCATTTTGTGAATTCCCGCTCTCATCACCCATCCACAACATGGGAACCCCCTGAGCAAAAAACAGCACAGTCAGGGCATTCTTCACTTGACGTTTGCGCAAATCAAGAATCGGACGTTTACGGGTAAATCCCTCCTGCCCACAATTTGTGCTGAAATTCCAAAGATTGCCGTCACGATTACCTTCTTCATTTAATTCATTATGCTTATATTCATAAGAAAAGACGTCCCACAGCGTAAATCCATTATTTTCTGCAACAAAATTGACAAATCCCTGCCGTTTCTGCTGCCTGCGCATCTGGCAGGAAAATTCATATATATTGCCTCCCTGGTGATTCAGCATTTTGCGCACTTCATATAGAAACCTCACATCATAAGCGAATAGTTCTGGACCATAACGTTCCGGGTCTTGTGCCAATTCCTCCTGAAAACCATCAAAAAACAACTTGCAGTCACCCAGACGCGGGTCTTGCGCCGCCAGCTGCGCTCCAGACGCATTGCCCACAATACGAAAACCATCCACATGGTATTCTCTACGCCAGTAATGCAAAACATCTAATATTAAATGTGGATTTATCTTTTGCGGAAAATAAAATTCCAAAATACATTCCATATTCTTCTGGTGCATTTTCTGGATTAAACGTTTCAGCTCATCAGGGTTATTCTCTTTCAGATAAGATGATTTCGGAGCAAAATAATTACCCTTTGTATATCCCCAATAGTTAAATTGCGCTTTCACATCACTATTTTCTTTATTATCATCCAAGGCGAGAAATTCCTCAAATTCATACAATGGCATAAAAAGCAGAGTGGTCACGCCCAACTGTTTCATATCGTTCAGCCGATGTTCAATGGCCCCCACTGTGCCGCGCTTTACATTATTGTTTCTCATTCCCATGGAAAATCCACGTACATGAAGTTTATAAATTACCATATCCTCCTTCGGAACCTGAGGAGACTTATCTTTTCTCCAATTAAATTCCGTAAAATAAAATGAACTTTTAACTTTAATCTCTTCTTTGCCCCGCAGCTTTGCAGATGGAACTCCTTTGCGCTGTGCCTCTTCCCACGCTTTGCGCTGTTTTTCCCGCTGCGGCACAAACGGTTCTGTCCGCCAGACCAGAGGTCTGCGCCTTTCATCTCCCCAGACTTCCCGACCGGTAATTTTACGTGCATATGGGTCGGTTACTTCTTTGGCATCTACCTCAAAATTATAGTCATGCTTCTCCCAATCCAGCCCCTGTACCCCCACAGTATACAGAGTTTTCCTGTTATCTTCTGCCTTCATAGGAATTTTCAGAACCGTTCCATTTTCTCTGGGATATAACAACAGTTTGCATTCAGCGTTCTCCGGTGCCTGAATGGAAAAAAATATCTTGTTACCATGTTTCGTCACACCTGCTTGCTCCTGGATTCCGGTACAGATTTGAAAATTCATATGCTCCTCCTATGCTGTCTACCTAATCTCTGTTTCCTGTTTCCTTGCTTCTTATTATAACAAGTCAAAAAGGATTTGGAAAGGTTTTTTTGCAACAGTTGGAAACTGTAGTTTCATATTTTGCTCCAAATTTATGTAACAATTGTCTGGATAACAGTGGAATTTTTTTTAAAATTATGGTATTCTATACAAAAGAGAACCTACACCCTGAGGTTCTGAATAAAGTTACGATAATTACTCTAAAGAAATGAGGAACTTCATATGATTAAAACAGCAACAAAAGACATTAAGACAGGCACATACACAGCTACACCCGTGTACACGAAAACAGGACAGATGATACTCTCTGCCAATACTCTTTTGACTGCTCAGCAGGTTTCCCGGCTGGAATTTTATGGAATCGAATGGGTAAATATCCAAGAACCTTCCGATATTGCGGCCAATGAGGATTCCGCACCGCGGACAGAGCCTGTCTCCTTCTCACAGAAAGTAAGGGAAAGTGAGGAATTTCGCACATTCAAATCAGATTATCACGAAAAATCACGCTATTTAGAGTCTTCTTTTGATGATCTTCTGAATGAAAATATTCCAGTAGAATCCAGAGCCCTGATTAATCAGGTTAGCACACTATACGCAGACAACTTGACCTCTCTCTCCGTATTTGACATGCTGCATAATATGCGCCAGATTGACGATACTACATTTGCGCACAGTATCAATGTCGCATTGATAGGACGCATGATGGGAGAATGGCTTGGTTTCTCTGCTGAAGATTTAGACGTACTGACACTCGCAGGTCTTCTTCACGATATTGGCAAATGCACCATAGATCCCAATATCCTCTTAAAACCTTCCTCATTTACCCCTAAAGAATACGAAGAAGTTAAGAAACATGCCATCAATGGGGCAGAAGTTCTCGCCAGTCAGAATTTGGATAAACGGATTGTGGAAACTGCACGACTGCATCATGAACGTTGTGACGGAAGCGGCTATCCTTCCGGTTTAAAAGGCGATGAAATACCCGACTTTGCCAAAATCATTGCCATTGCCGATGTCTACGATGCTATGACCTCCAATCGCCCTTATCGCAAAGGCTACTGTGCTTTCGAGGTAATCGCCGCTTTCGAGCGCGAAGGGTTAGAGAAATACGATGCCGAATACATCATTACTTTCATGACAAGAATTCTTGATACATACATGGGCAACACAGTGATGCTGAGTGATGGCACAACCGGAACGGTCATCATGAATAATACGGTGCATCATTCCCGTCCGCTGCTGCGCCTTTCCACCGGCGAGTGTATTGACCTTGTGAAACATCCTGAACTTTACATTCAGGCTATTATATAATATTTTAGAAAGAATGAGGTGCCTGCCATGAGTGACAAGCCAAACACAAACCCCGCGAACATTCCGGACGATGAATTTGATGATATGGAAGATCTTCGCGTCACCTTGACCCTGGAAAATAATCTCGAGGTTGAATGCAAGATTCTTACTATTTTTGACCTCGAAGACCAAAACTACATTGTCCTTATGCCGGAAGAAGACGAGGATAATGACGATGAAGAAGAGACAGAAGTCTTCATCTACCGCTATTTTGAAGATGAAGAAGGAAATCCCTCTTTGGAAGACATTGAGGATGACGACGAATACGAGGCTGTAACAGACCGCTTCGAGGAACTGCTTGACGAAGCGGAATGGGAAGAACTTGACGATTAATTTTGTAATGAGACAAATGTCTCCGGCTACGCCGCAATAAAACGATAAAAGCCCCCGGCTGCAACTGCAATGCAATGGCAGTTACCCAGGGGCTTTAAAGTCACAAAAATATATATCCCTTACACTTCTCTATGCTGTTCCCTATCTTTCATCTCTTCCACAAATCTGGAAACATCCACTTCTTTTCCATTGATTTTTTTCACACTGTGAATATAAAGCTCCTGCCTGGCACGGGTAATGCCTACATAAAACATACGCCGTTCTTCCTGAACATCAGCTTCTAAGATGGCTTTCTTATAAGGCATCCATTCCTCATTGACATCCAGAATATGCACAATCGGATACTCCAGCCCTTTGGCGCTGTGAAGCGTAGACAGTGAAATACAGTCCCCGGACAATTCCTGCTGCCGCTTCTGTTTCTGCAGCTCTTTGGTATATTCCTCCATATGCGCAAACCACGATTCATAATCCCCAAATGCTTTCGCCCCATCCTGCAGTTCATCTAAAATATCAATTAAACTGTCTGCACTGATTCTCCTGTACTCAGCATAATCCTGTAAATACGCTTCATAACCGATTCCCATGCGTATATAATTTAACGCCGCAAAAGGACCAAGCCGACTGATGACACGCAAATCAGCTTCCAGCTGCTCAATCCGTTCAGCCACCCAATGCTGGTCCTTGTCATAGAAATAATCAGCCCATACCTCGAAAGAGACTGTCTCCTCCTCCAGGCTTTCTCTGGTAATATAACGGTTGGGACGATTCATAATCCTTAACATATCTCCCCTGCTGCGGCTTCCCTGGGCAAGACGTATGTAAGTTAAAATATCCCGAGTAATCCAATGTTCATAGAGATTCGGAATATTATCCCTTGTACAAAACGGGATATTATATGCCATCAACTGGGACATAAATATCCTCGGCTGCGTATTAGTACGAAAGAGCACGGCAAAGTCAGAATAAACATAACCAGATTTTACTGCCTGCAAAATCTGCGCAATAATGCCCTCTCCTTCCTCCTTTTGCCCGGTCCACATATGATAAGATACCTTTCCCTCTTTTCCCTCAGTACACGCTGAAATCTGTTTATCAAACCGCTGGGTATTATGGGAAATCAGACATAAAGAAGAATCCACGATTTCCATAGGAGACCGGTAATTGACGTCAAGGAGAACCTTTTTTGTTCCAGGATAAGCAGAGGCAAATCCCAGCATAATTTCCGGTTTAGCTCCCCGGAAACGGTAAATAGACTGGTCATCATCTCCCACTGCAAATAAATTATCTTCCGGCTTGGCAAGCATTTTTATAATTTCAAACTGAACTTTATTGATATCCTGAAACTCGTCAATCAGGATAAACTGAAACTTTCGCTGCCAGGCTGACAAAATATCCTTCCGCTGCTCAAACAGCTCATAGCAGTATACTAACATGTCATCAAAGTCAATCAGCCGCTGCCTGCGCATCTTTTCATCATAAAAATGATATAATTGTTCAAAAGTCTCTTTGGCACAATTTTTAGGGTAATAATGCTCCAAAGCAATTCCTGTATTTTTAACAAGACTGATTTCTCCTAACAAGTCACTGACAAATTCATTCTCATCTTCATACTCCAGATGCAGATGCTGTACAATTTCGCGCATAAAACGAAAACGCTGCTCCTCACCGGCAATATTGCTGCTGCGAAACCCATAAGCGTGTTTAAGAATCTGAAAAAAGACTGCATGGAAAGTTCCGAAGGTGACAGGATACTTCTTACCCCCCATCAAGCGGTAAAACCGCTCCTTCATCTCCACCGCTGCCGCCTTGGTAAACGTGATGACAAGAATATGAGAGGGCTCAACTCCCTCATTTAAAATCAGGTTTCTGGTACGCTGTGTGATAACAGTGGTCTTACCCACTGCCTGGTGCAGCTATGCACAAGCAAGCTCCCTTAAAATGCCTAATTGCTTCACTTTGTGACTTATCAAAGATATACTCCATATTGTGAAATTCCTCCATTTGTGTAGTTTTTTGTGTAGTTAAAAAACTAGGAAAACAGTCCAAACAGTTTTTGTGATAACCAAATCATCATAAACAATCTAAAATAAATGTCATGTGACACATTTATTACGCAAGACTAGATTTCAAGTTTCAATCCCAGATAGGTATGTATCATCTTATCAAATTCTTCTCTTTTTATAAAATATTCTTTTCCAACTTGCAAGCCAAACTTGTTAGCCTTTGCAAATTTTAGAAATCTAAGGGCAAAATCACTTTCTTTATCAAAAACAGACATGATTTCCTTTTTACCAATCAAAGGACTCTGGCAGCTTTCTACCTTTTCCAGCAATCTTTCAGAAATATCCCTTACCTGGTTAATCATTGATTCCTGCACTTCCACCCTCCATTTCAGGATTTCTATGGTTTCATTCATCTTTTCTATTGCCTGTTCCTTTGCTAACAAATCCATGCTTGCCAACTCCAATTTTTGCCTTGTAATTTCCAGCTCATTCTTCAAAACTTCCAGTTCCATAATAAACACCTTTTCTTCATGCACTCAACTTCCAATATAGTCAATTATACCATAAGATTTTAAAACCATATAGGCTTTTTTGAATATTATCTTTTCACTTAGTTTCTGCAAAAATGTTAAGCCATATATTCAAATACTTTCTGCCAGTCTATGCTTCAATGGAAATGAATCAGGAAGAGGTTGGACATGGCAGGGCATTTGATTTTCTTTGTGGAACATTTTCAGTAATTACATACACTGATAAAAGTGTGTAACCTTTTTCATGAAAAAATATGTAAAAATATCTGTCCAATCTTAAAAAATCTCCCATTTTCCAGAAAACAAAAAATTCTGGAAGGTGGGATATTTATGAATATCAGTAATTTAGAACTAAATTCAATCAAAAGAGTGGGGATTGATAAGTTAAAGTTATCAGGCTTTGCAGTGGAACACATTGACATGATTAAGCTTCAGTCTATGGCAAAAAGAGTGGAAATTGTCCAATCCCCAAACTCTTTCATACCTTGTAAGAGGTATATGCCAGAATCAGGGGCAGGAATCTCTAAAATCCTTATCAAAGATAATGAAATCTTTTCTGATTTGTTAATTGGGTGTGCTAACAGTGGAAACAACATGCCTATTGAATATGTGTACTTAAGCATATGTGTTTCCAATGCCAAGGGATTCAACCTGGAAAACATGACCTATGAAGAATATGATACATACATCCATCAGGTTCTTGAATACATCCACTCTGAATATGGCATTGTCTTACATAATTTTTATATGAAAGTTGACTACATAGAAATCAATACAAATATCTTCTTAACAAATGCCTTTTCCCAATACAACAGGGTATTAAGATTACTCATGTCCTTTTTCCACAATCATCTGGGAAAGCTGAACACTTATGATAAAATGAGGCATAAAAAAATAATACATGAAGAATCCTTCATAAGAAGCAACAAGTCAGTAGGAGTCATCTTCTATGATAAGGCAGAGCAGTTAAAAAATGAGGGGATGGAAATAGAACATGGCATTGAAATCCTGCGCATTGAATTAAAGCTGAAAAACAGGAAGAAAATCCAGTCTGTCTTTGAGTCCTCTTTCTGGAAAGATTTGAGTCAGGAAAAATTAGCTGAATACTTCAATCAACAGATATATGAGAATTTATTGAAAAAGTTCAACAGTTGGCAGCTCACAAGGGAAAAGGAGTTGAAAAGGTTAATTGTGGAATGTCGTACAAAAAGCAAAAATACATGGCACCACAAGGTAATGCAGGAAATAAGGAACAAGTCAGAATCAGGAATGATCCCATATATCCTTGACATTGAACAGGTTTGCAGTGCCTTTAAAAAAATGCCAGACCCACATAGAAATGCCCAGAGAGCTTTAAAAGCCTTATTGAGCATTTCCATTGAGCATGACATATATAAAAATAATGACATTGCTAAAGTCTATGAAATACTGGAAACTTTGAATGATTACTCAAAAGCAACATCATATTACACTCAATAACAATATGATATTTTTATTCAAAGTGACACACTGAAATTCCATCAAAAACCCTTATTTTTCAATGGTTTCAGGGACTTTTTTACAAAAAAAACTTACCAAAAAGTCCCTAAGGATAATTCCTTGGGACTTTCCTACACTCCCCC
>CAJUHY010000059.1:7330-16262 GCA_910585895.1 uncultured Lachnospiraceae bacterium | reverse complement strand
TTTCCGAGCATCTGAATATTCCGGTTATTTCCTATGCACAGGATATCAAGATTGATGGCGATTATGTAATCGTTCAGCGTCAGTATGAAGACAGATATCATGAAGTAAAGGCTAAAATGCCTTGCCTGATTACTGCTCTTTCTGAATTGAATGATCCGCGTTATATGACACCGGGCGGAATCTTCGATGCCTATGACAAAGAAGTGACTGTTTGGGGCAGACCAGATTTGAAAGATGTTGATGATTCTGACCTTGGATTAAAAGGATCTCCTACCAAGATTGCAAAAGCATCCGATAAAGTGAAGAAGGGCGCTGGAGAGAAAGTTGTTCCTGATACAGCAGAAGATGCAGTTGCTTATATCGTTGGTAAGATGAAAGAGAAACATGTAATATGATGCTACCAAGGGAAAAAGACCGTGCGTTTCATGCTGGCATGAAAAAGGATGGTCTTGGGATTTGCCCAAACATGAGAAAGTAGCCCGGGTAGGGCGAATTTCGAATGTTTTAGAATTGTGGGAGCATGAAATGCGGAGCAATTCGTAGGTATCATCATAGTGAATATTTTGATAAATTCTCAAATATAAGGAAAGTGGTGAAAATAATGGGTTTAGAAGCGTATAAAGGAGTATATGTCTATGCACAGCAGGTAGATAATGAATTAAGCGGAATTGCTTTTGAGCTGCTTGGCAAGGCAAAAGACTTGGCAAAAGACTTAGATACAGATGTAACAGCCGTATTGATTGGTTCCGGCGTAAAGGATCTTGCAGATCAGCTGGCAGAGTATGGCGCAGACAAAGTAATCGTTGTAGACGATCCAGAATTGAAAGAGTACAGGACTGAGCCATATACACACGCGCTCGCTTCTGTAATTGATGAGTATAAGCCAGAGATTATGCTGGTAGGCGCTACTGCAATTGGACGTGACTTAGGCCCTCGCGTATCTGCGAGAGTTAAGACTGGTCTGACAGCAGACTGTACGGTACTTGAGATTGGTGATTTCCCACTCAATCCAGTTCCTGGCAAGGAAGATGAGCAGAAGCATAATCAGCTTCTTATGACTCGTCCTGCATTTGGCGGTAACACGATTGCAACAATTGCATGTCCTGACAACCGTCCGCAGATGGCAACGGTACGTCCTGGCGTTATGCAGAAAATTGAGCCAATTAAGGGTGCAAAGGCTAATATCGTAGAGTACAATCCAGGATTTACTCCGGATGACAAATATGTTGAAATTTTAAATATCGTAAAGGCTGTCAAAGAGACAGAAGATATCATGGAAGCTAAGATTCTTGTATCTGGCGGACGTGGCGTGGGAAGCGCAGAGAATTTCCAGATGTTAAAAGATCTGGCAGCAGTGCTGGGCGGAACAGTAAGCTGTTCACGTGCAGTTGTAGAGAATGGCTGGCTGCCGCAGGATTTGCAGGTAGGGCAGACTGGAAAGACAGTACGTCCGAGCGTATACTTCGCAATTGGTATTTCTGGCGCTATCCAGCACGTTGCTGGTATGGAAGAAGCTGATATCATTGTTGCAATCAACAAAGATGAGGATGCCCCAATCTTTGATGTAGCTGATTACGGCGTTGTTGGAGATTTGAACAAGATTGTTCCGGCTCTGACAGAGGCTTTAAAGGCAGAGATGGCAGAATAAGAATTTCAGAAGAGATTATGATGGAAGTATAAAAAAGTACCTTTTCTCTGAAAATAGGGAAAAGGTACTTTTTGGGTATTTGGAAGGAGTGGGACAGGAGTGGAAAATAAAAAGAACATAAATACTGTTTATATGGTGGAGATGGCGCTCCTAATTGCCATAATCCTGCTTATGGCGTTTACGCCGATAGGGTATATCCGTACATTGGGTTTGGAAATCACTCTGATTGTGGTTCCGGTGGCAGTAGGTGCAGTAACTTTGGGTCCGGCGGCAGGAGCTGTTCTGGGAGCAGTATTTGGTATTACCAGCTATATCCAGTGTTTCGGCATGAGTCCTTTTGGAGCAGTGCTGCTTAGTATCAATCCAGTGTACACGTTTATTGTATGCGTATTTTCAAGAGTTCTGATGGGATGGCTGACAGGATGGCTGTATCAGGTGTTTTTAAAGAGCAGTCTCCTAAAAAAGGTGTCGGTGGCGCTGGCGAATCTTTGCTGCCCTCTGATGAATACGCTGTTTTTTATGGGAACGCTGACTTTATTTTTTTACCAGACGGATTATATTCAGGGTATCGCACAGGGAATGGGCGCGGGAAATCCTCTGATTTTTATCTTGCTGTTTGTGGGAGTCAATGGACTTGTAGAGGCTGTAGCATGTTTTGTGGTAGGCAGTGCGATATCACAGGCATTGAAAAAGGCAGTCAAACGAACGTCTTAATTTAGTAAAAGTGTTTCATAGTAGCGGTGCCGGTTGGTAAGAATGTTAAGGAGTACAGATGAGAAAAAATAGAGGATCAGTTTTGCTGGTTTTTACCGCAGGTGTGTTTATGTTACTGTCGGGCTGTAAGTACCCTATTGAAATTCAGAATATACAAAGAGACAGAGATTATGCTGCGGAATCCTCTAATGTGACAGTGGCAGAAGAAAAATTACACCCCGTGCAGGTGGAAACTGCTGAATCGGAGGGCGAGAAAGCATTAGAAAAGTGTGATGAACCAATTGATACTGATGTGTCGGAGGAGGATGGTTTAGAGAAGGACAATGTTTCAGAACCCGAGATTACAGAAGTCATTGAGGAGATTTTAGGCAAGGCGACAAAAGAACTGACGGGTACTTACCGTCTCGATGATTCTTTTTTGCTGTGGTTGGCAGGCCAGTATGGAAGAGAAAGCCTTTATGGACTTCAGCGGACGCTGCAGGAACCGCCATTTCAGATGGAAAGTTGGTATGAGATTACCGGAAAATCCATCCATGTGTTGTGGGTGGAATATTGTCGTGAGACAGGAATTCAGGAATCTTATCTGGAAAGGGTCTACGACAAAGAATGTGCTGACGAAAATCGGGTAGTTTTAGATTTTACTGGAGATATCAATCTTGCAGAAGGATGGTCTACCACCAAATATCTGGATGGGCAGGGTGGGGAAATCCGGAATTGTTTTTCCGATGCGCTGTGGGAGGAGATGCAGTCTGCAGATATCCTGATGATTAATAATGAATTTACATTCAGCAACCGTGGGACGCCGCTTTCTGGTAAGGCATATACGTTTCGTGCAAATCCGGAACGCGTCAGCGTGATTGCAGAAATCGGCACAGACGTGTTGTCTCTTGCCAATAACCATGTCTATGATTATGGTGAGGAAGCGCTTTTGGACACATTAGAGACTATTGAGCAGGCTGGTATTCCTTACATGGGAGCCGGCAGGAATTTGCAGGAAGCAATGAAGCCGGTATATTTTCTCGCAAATGGCAGGAAGATTGCCATTGTCTCTGCTACTCAGATTGAGCGTTCTATAAATTACACGAAAGAGGCAACGGATGAGACGGCAGGAGTTTTAAAGACGCTGAATCCAGATAAATTCCTAGCTGTCATTGAAAAAGCGAAGCTTAACAGCGATTATGTGATTGCTTTTGTGCACTGGGGCACGGAAAACACGAATCATTATGGGAGCGACCAGGTAGAATTAGGGCAGAAATTTATCGAAGCCGGTGCGGATGTTATCATCGGCGGGCACACACACTGTCTGCAAGGATTTGATTTCTATAATGGCAAGCCAATTATTTACAGTTTGGGAAACTATTGGTTTAATGACAGGAGCATTGATACTGGGCTGGCTCAGGCAGTAATCCATACGGACAGCAATGAGATAGACTTTCATTTCCTTCCCTGTCAGCAGCGAAGGTGTGTGACTGCACTGGCAGAAGAGGATGAGAAGAAGCGGATTTTGGAGTTTATGCAGAATATCTCTGCTGCCGGCGTTTCTGTGCATGAAGATGGAATTGTCACAGAAGTTCCCTAGAGAGAGTTGTATTTTTTTTGTGAACATGGTAAACTCTTGGTATCGAAAAAGAAAGAAAAGAGGAGAACATTATGAGTAAGAAACCTACCGTATTGATGATTTTAGATGGATTTGGACTGAACGATAAGCACGAAGCAAATGCAGTATATGAAGCAAATACCCCTAATATTGATGGATTAATGAAGGATTATCCGTTTGTCAGAGGTTATGCCAGTGGGCTTGCTGTAGGTCTTCCCGATGGACAGATGGGCAACTCTGAGGTAGGGCATTTGAACATGGGTGCAGGCAGAATTGTATATCAGGAACTTACCAGGATTACAAAAGAGATTGAAGACGGCGACTTTTTTAAGAATGAAGCCTTGCTTGCAGGCATGAAAAATGCAAAGGAAAATAATTCCTCTCTGCATATGTATGGACTTTTATCAGACGGCGGTGTTCACAGCCACAATACGCATTTGTACGGACTTTTAGAGATGGCGAAAAGAGAAGGAATCGAGAAAGTATATGTACACTGCTTCTTAGACGGACGTGATACTGCGCCTACATCCGGCAAAGGATTCATGGAGGATTTAGAGGCCAAGATGAAGGAAATCGGCGTAGGCGAGATTGCTACGGTTTCCGGTCGTTACTATGCGATGGACCGTGATAACCGTTGGGATCGCGTGGAGAAAGCTTACCGCGCTATCGCTCTGGGTGATGGGAAGCGTGTTCCCAATGCAGTTGAGGCAGTGGCAGCTTCTTATGCGGAAGATGTGACAGATGAGTTTGTAGTGCCGACTGTTGTTGAGCGGGACGGCAAACCGGTTGCAACAATCAATGATAATGATACCATTATATTTTTCAATTTCCGTCCTGACCGTGCAAGAGAGATTTCCAGGACATTCTGCATGGATGAATTTGATGGATTTGACCGTGGCGCAAGGAAGAAGGTAACCTATGTATGCTTTACGGAATATGATGTGACCATCCCCAATAAATTAATTGCGTTCCACAAGGTAGAACTGAATAATACCTTCGGTCAGTTTCTGGCCGAGAACGGCAAGACTCAGGCAAGGATTGCAGAGACAGAGAAATACGCGCATGTAACGTTTTTCTTTAATGGCGGCGTGGAAGAGCCGAACAAAGGGGAGGAGAGAATTCTTGTAAACTCTCCCAAAGTTGCAACTTATGATATGAAACCTGAGATGAGTGCATACGAGGTGTGTGATAAGCTGGTGGAAGCGATTAAATCTGATAAGTATGATGTCATTATCATCAATTTTGCAAATCCTGATATGGTAGGACATACCGGAGTAGAAGCAGCAGCAATCAAGGCTGTTGAGGCTGTTGATGAATGTGTGGGCAAAGCAGTAGCGGCTCTGAAAGAGGTAGATGGAACCATGTTCCTGTGCGCAGACCATGGAAACGTGGAGCAGCTGATTGATTATGATACGAAGGAAAGCTTTACGGCTCACACTACAAATCCGGTGCCGTTTATCCTTATCAATTATGATGACAGCTATACGCTGAAAGAGGGCGGATGTCTGGCAGATATCGTACCTACGTTGATTGAGATTATGGGCATGGAGCAGCCGGAGGAAATGACTGGAAAGTCATTATTGGTAAAACGCTAGAGCAAGAACATAGTTATGTGCAAAAATGCATATGGGTTATCACCAATGTACGGTGCACGTGGCATAAAGGGGACTATGGTACTTATTTTGCAGGTACATAGTCCCTTTTTATATTATGCTATTGTGGGGAAGTTCATCGTATAAGGATGGAAAAAGAGGTAATACTAAAAATGCAAGCAAAAATGCAACCTTTTATTAACAAAGGTTGCATTTTTGCTTGCATTTTTTATATCGGTAAAAAATTTTGTATACTTTATAGCAAAATATAAATTTTTTATAGTTTTTTCATTAGAGATTAATTTGAAAAAATACTTCATCTTTATCATCCTGCTCGATGCATAGATAGCGTCTGGTAATTTGGTAAGAAGAGTGGTTAAAGATATCCATCAGAAGGGCAGGGGGTGTTCCATTTTTCCAGGCATGGTAACCGAAAGTCTTTCTTAAGGAGTGGCAGCTGATATGTTCTGGCATATGGGTATCGACAGCAGCCTTTTTGATAATGCGGAAAGCCTGATAACGGCTGATAGGAGCATCGTGGTTTTTCTGGCTGTTGAAAAGATAATCGTCTTTATGGGAGGGGGAGTCTGCCTGTCTTAAATTTTCTAAGGCAGCGATGACAGCTTGATTCAGTGCAATTATAGTTTCTTTTCTGGTTTTCTGTTCTGTTAAGTGTAAATGGGCATGATAATGCCTGTTTTCAAAATCATATACCATTCCCCATGTAATTTTCAATATATCGCCGATGCGCAGCGCCGTATTTAGTCCCAATACAATCAAGGCATAATTTCTTGGGTTCGGATGTTCTTTCAGGTAATAATCCTTAAATCTGTTTAATTCGTCAGCTTGCCGTATCGGCTGTGTTCTGCTCATGGTAAATTCCTCCTATTTCATTTCATTGCTTCAAGCATTGATGTTTTTTTGAAAAAATGCAACCTTTGTTAATAAAAAGTTGCATGGGGATTCATTAGGAGATGAAAAAAGAACAGGAGGTTACCATATGCTCAAACTGACCATAAAGCCCGGGGAATACCTGCTGATAGGCGATGACATCAAGCTGGTATTTGCCGGAGGCAGTTCCAAGAATCTGAGGATTCTCGTAGATGCACCAAAACAGTACAACATCGTAAGGAGTGAGGCGTTGGCGAGTTATGGAATGGCAGCAGAACCGGGGAATGAAGTGAAACATTATCCTGATAAGGGAATCTCCGCAGAGGCGCAGGAGAAAATTAAATCAATCCTCATGGCAGAGCGCAAGAGAATCCGCAGGGAAGAGCGGGCAGCAGCCAGGTAATAATGCGGGGTTAACCTAGGGACTTCGCTTATTATAGAAATCCTGTCCCTGTATCGCAGGAGGCAGAACATGCGCGCAAATGGATTTGCGGCATCATTAACCCAACTTCCATAAGGAGGCATGGGCAATACCATAGGAAAACAAGGAGGAAAATATTATGGTAGTACAACACAATCTTACAGCGATGAATGCGAACAGAATGTTAGGTATCACGACAAACGCACAGGCAAAATCAACGGAGAAGTTATCATCCGGTTACAGAATTAACCGTGCAGGCGATGACGCTGCCGGATTATCTATTTCCGAGAAGATGAGAAGTCAGGTCAGGGGTCTGAACAAAGCTTCCAGTAACGCTCAGGACGGCGTTTCTTTAATCCAGGTTGCCGAGGGCGCGTTGAATGAAGTTCATTCCATCTTGCAGAGAATGAATGAACTGGCGACACAGGCAGCGAACGACACCAATACAAGTATTGACAGAAAGGCTATCGGGGCGGAGATTACTCAGCTGACGGAAGAGATTACCAGAATCCATTCTACCACGCAATTTAATAGGATGAACCTGTTAGATGGCACTTTCAAAGGTAAAAACCTTCAGGTTGGTTCCTTATCTAAACAGAAAATCAGCATCACCATAAGCAACATGGACGCTGCTAACTTAAACGTAACAGGATTGAGCGTAAGTTCTTACGGTGCTGCTGGTTCTGCTATGGATAAGATTCAGAGCGCTATCAACAAAGTATCTGATCAGAGATCCTTGCTTGGCGCTTTGCAGAACAGGTTAGAGCATACCATCGCCAATCTGGATAACATTTCTGAGAACACATCTGCTGCAGAGTCTCGTATCCGTGACGTTGATATGGCAGAAGAGATGGTTGAGTACAGCAAGAACAACATTCTTGCGCAGGCAGGACAGTCTATGCTTGCACAGGCAAACCAGTCCAACCAGGGCGTACTGTCTTTGCTTGGCTAATAGCTGCAGGGAAGAAAACAGGATATGCAATCATTGTGAGGGGACTGCTATGCAGCCCCCTCATTCAGAATGGAGCAGTAATCGTGATGCTGTTCGGTACAGAAAAGAAGGTTTATTGGCTGGCTGACGAAGTTGAAGAATGGAATTTTAAAGAGATTTCGGAAAATGTGGATTTCTATATCAATGAATTCGGCAAGTTAGTGGCAGTCTTTGAGAATATGGGGGTGTCTCCTTCGAGATTCCCGCTGAGGTGGTAGACCCACTTGTGAAAGAAGGATATTTAGCAGAATAGAATGGTACTTTGATAGGGTTAAGGCGCTTGTGAGCGCTTTAGCTACATTTTAAAAATATTGATGTTAAGATAAAAGAAAAAGTATTAGAGGATATAAAAGATTCCGTACTGGAAGCCTTTTTAGCAAAATTTGGACCTTTTGCCGTATAGAAATACAGTACAAGAAGTTTTATCATATTATTTAGAAGAATTAGAAAAAAATATATTTATTATGAATAGTAACAAATTGTCCCTAAAAAAGTACAGATTGTGGCAGGTTCATTGAAATGAAGAAAGATTATGCTATACAATAAAAGTCAAGCGTCTTTACATAAAGACCTGAATAATCAGCCGCCCAAAAACAGTCGTAGTATGGAAAGTGAGCCAAGCCTATCACGATGACGCAGCAAAGGATGAAGAATTTGAACAGGCAGTGAAAGAATATGCGGCTGCCCATGAGGACAGCGATGCGGTTTCCGGGCTGATTGCCTATGCCTCCAGGGATGAGGAAGAGATTTATACCGTTGGGTATACGAAGCAGTTTATGACAGAAGTCTTGCACCGTCTTGGCTACAAATGGCTAATCACCGATGACCGTTATCTGGAAAAGGCCATTGCTGCTCTGGGCAAACCGGACTTTTTTGACTAGTAGGATTGACCTTAATTACCTGTACACTAGTAATAATGACCGGAGAGGGACTTCTGCTTCCTTTACAGGATTTTGAGGTTTTGCGGGAGGGGGAAAGTATCCGGGTGCGCCGGGGAGATCAAATGATTCCCTGTCACATAATGGAATACAATGTTCCCGGATATCAGGTCTCGGTATGCGCAGAGGAAGAGGAGTTT
>CAJUHY010000059.1:0-7320 GCA_910585895.1 uncultured Lachnospiraceae bacterium | reverse complement strand
GTGTGGAATATGTAGTTCCTTTTATAAGATGATTACAGCAGTTCTCTTGGTGGAAAAATGGCGGGATATTCGTGCGAAATAAAAGAGATAGTTCCGTAGAAGAATTATGCGGATATGGAAGGAGTAATTTGTTATGAGTCATATATTGGATAAGAAACCTGTAAATACATCAAGGCAAGGCGAATTTGATTATTTAAAGGGATTTTTTATGGTATTTATCTTTCTGGTACACGCCTATCAGGCAACATCGAGCCATGAAGATACCGTTATAAAAGTAGTGTACGGCTTTGCTACCTTATCGGGCGCGGCTATATTTATCTTTGTCATGGGTATGGGCACAGTATACAGCAGGCAGTCAGAACCAAAGATGCTTGCAAAAAACGGTATTGTAATGATTGCATACCAATATTTGAGCAATATAGCTTATCTTGCCGCCCTGACCCTGCCGTATCTGTTCGTCAGGAACAGACTTGACGACAAGCAGGTATATTATGGGCTTTTGGCGCAATATTTACAGTTTATCAATATATTTTTTATTGCGGGTATCATATATCTGGCGCTTGCACTGGCTAAAAAATGGAAACTTCCAGCTGTCGGATATGCGGTTGTCGGTTTGCTGTTCGCTATAGCTGCTCCGTTTCTATACGGAAGCCCCGTGGATGTTCCTGTGCTTGGCTACATCGTAAAAATCATCATAGGGGATGATTATTTTATTAGCTTTGCCGCGGTTTACTTTTTATCCTACGCATTTTTGGGTGTAGCATTCGGGCATTTGCTGCAGAGGGTAAAGGATAAAAAAGCGTTTTACGGTTGGGTGATGCCGCTATGTGCAGTGATTGCTTTGGTATGGTGGATATTTACCATAAAGAAGTATGGGTTTGGCGACGAACTTTACCAGTATTTATGTATCGCGTATGCTCAGCCCGATTTTTTCCATGTTGTCGCAAGCATTGCGCATATTCTTTTCTTTGCAGGTTTGCTGTACCTCGGTGATGGGGCAATGAAAAAAAGCGGAGTGTTCGGAAGGCAGCTGCTTTATTACAACAGACATATATCAAAATATTATGCAATACATATAGGTGTTTATCTAGTTCTGTACGGTTTTCATAAATACGCAGCCTTTTCATCGCCGCAATGCTGGCTGCTGACTGTCTTGTGTATGATTGTCACGGGCGGAATCGTAAGGCTCTATGTAGGCCTTACCGAAAAAAATAAAAGATGAGGTCAGAGCGTACGTTCTTCCTTGGCTGATAGCTGCAGGGAAGAAAACAGGATATGCAACATTGCGAGGGGGCTGCCAAAGAAAAACTTGCTCTTTTGAACAGAGAAGAGTAGTATATAATTCTGTCTTTTTATACAAAATATATCAGCATCTATCGTAGATTTTCTACAATAGCTATAGGATTAGGAAGCGGAATGTCATTGACGAATGAAAATAGCCTGTATTATAATAAATCCATATGGCAGAACATAACTATGGATAAAATCGTAAAACGAACGATAGGTCAATGAATGGAGGATGGCGATGAGTATTCAGGAATTTAAGCCGGTAAAGGAAGGCAAGGTACGCGAGGTTTATGACAACGGCAGCAGTATGATTATTGTGGCAACGGACAGGATATCTGCGTTTGATGTGATTCTTAAAAATAAAATAACACAAAAAGGGGCGATATTGACGCAGATGTCTAAATTTTGGTTTGATTTTACCAAAGATATTGTGCCTAATCACATGCTTTCTACAGATGTATCAGAGATGCCGGAATTTTTCCGCAAAAAGGAGTTTGACGGTAACAGTATGAAATGCCAGAAGCTGAATATGCTTCCGGTGGAATGTATTGTGCGTGGTTATATCACAGGCAGCGGTTGGGAGAGTTATCAGAAAGACGGCACGGTATGCGGCATTAAGCTGCCGGAAGGTTTGAAAGAATCAGAACAGCTGCCGGAGCCGATTTATACGCCGACCACCAAAGCGGAATTAGGGAATCACGATGAGCATATTACTTTTGAGGATACCGTGGAGATTTTAGAAAAATCATATCCAGGCAAAGGGGCTGAATATGCCAGGACGATAAAGGACTGTACCTTGAATTTATACAAGAAATGTGCAGAATATGCACGCAGCAAAGGGATTATCATTGCAGATACCAAGTTTGAGTTTGGACTGGATGAAGACGGAAAAGTAGTGCTTGGTGATGAGATGCTCACTCCTGACAGTTCCAGATTCTGGCCGCTTGAGGGATATGCTCCTGGAAGGTCGCAACCTTCCTTTGATAAGCAGTTTGTGAGAGATTGGCTGAAAGCGAATCCAGACAGCGCTTATCTCCTGCCGGAAGAAGTGGTGGCAAAGACTGTGGATAAGTATAAAGAAGCGTACGAACTTTTGACAGGTGAGAAATTCGCCTAGGAATGGCAGGGGATTTATATGAATGACAGTAAGGTAAATTATGCGGATTTTGATAAGTTTCATGAAGAATGCGGTGTCTTTGGCATGTATGATTTCGATGGGAACAATGTGGCATCTACTATTTATTATGGGCTTTTTGCATTGCAGCATCGTGGGCAGGAGAGCTGCGGCATCGCGGTGAGTGAGACGTCAGGCCCCAGGGGGAAGGTATCTTCCTATAAAGGAATGGGGCTTGTAAATGAGGTATTTGCCGAGGGAAGCCTGGACAATATGAAAGGTGATATCGGTGTGGGGCATGTCCGTTATTCCACGGCGGGCGCTTCTACCAGGGAGAATGCCCAGCCCTTAGTGCTCCGCTATGTAAAAGGGACGTTGGCCCTGGCGCATAATGGCAATCTCATCAATGCACCTGAGCTGCGGAAGGAGTTGGAATATACCGGGGCAATTTTCCAGACTACGGTTGATTCAGAAGTAATCGCCTACCATATTGCCCGGGAGCGCCTTGTTTCCCAGACTGTGGAAGAGGCAGTGAAACGTGCAGCAGCGAGACTGAAAGGTGCATTCTCGCTGGTTATCATGAGTCCCCGAAAACTGATTGCAGTCAGAGACCCTTTTGGGTTTAAGCCGCTCTGTATCGGTAAGCGGGATAATGCCTATATCGTTGCGTCTGAG
Organism: uncultured Lachnospiraceae bacterium; assembly: GCA_910585895.1. Taxonomy (GTDB): domain Bacteria; phylum Bacillota; class Clostridia; order Lachnospirales; family Lachnospiraceae; genus Petralouisia. The sequence goes on along the minus strand of CAJUHY010000059.1, from coordinate 4,244 downwards.
ACATGTGCGTTAGAGACTATCGGCGCAGAGTATGTGCGTGACGTGCTTCCAGGTGAGGTCGTAACCATTACGCCAGATGGAATTACTTCCGATACAATTCTCTGTCTGCCCCAAGGAGAAGAGGCAAGATGTGTTTTTGAATATATTTACTTTGCAAGACCGGACAGCCATATTGATGGTGTCAGCGTCTATGCGGCGCGGATGAAAGCAGGCCGTTTCCTTGCCATGGATTCGCCGGTGGAGGCAGATTTGGTGGTGGGAGTGCCGGAGTCAGGAAATGCTGCGGCGTTGGGATATTCCATGGAATCAGGGATTTCCTATGGCACGGCATTTGTGAAAAATGGCTATGTGGGACGTACTTTCATCAAGCCCAAGCAGAGCAGCCGTGAGTCCAGCGTGAAAGTCAAGCTGAACGTGCTGCAGGAATCCGTACGTGGAAAGCGCGTGATTATGATTGACGATTCGATTGTGCGGGGGACTACCTCCGACCGCATTGTACATATGCTGCGGGAGGCAGGCGCTACGGAGGTTCATGTAAGGATTTCTTCGCCGCCGTTTCTGTGGCCCTGTTATTTTGGAACGGATATTCCCGAAAGGGAACAGCTGATTGCCTATAACCGGACAGTGGATGATATCTGCAGGATGATTGGAGCTGATAGCCTCGGCTATCTGAATATTGAGCGTCTGGATGAGATGGCAGAGGGATTGCCTATCTGTAAGGGATGTTTTACTGGTAATTATCCTATGGAACCGCCCGCAGAGGATATCCGAGGAGAATATGAAAGATAATTGGACTGTGAGCAGAAATAGAGCAGCCGATACCGAAAAGGAAAGGAGACATATGATGTCAACAGATAGATACAATAGCCCATTGTCTGAGCGTTACGCAAGTAAGGAAATGCAGTTTATTTTTTCCCCGGACATGAAATTCCGTACCTGGAGAAGATTATGGATTGCCCTCGCCGAGACAGAGATGGAACTTGGGCTGAGTGAGAATGGCAAGCCAGTCATTACGCAGGAACAGATAGATGAAATGAAAAGCCATGTAGATGATATTAACTATGACGTGGCGAAAGAGCGGGAGAAGTTAGTGCGCCATGATGTGATGAGCCATGTTTATGCCTATGGGCAGCAGTGCCCAAAAGCGGCAGGCATCATTCATTTGGGGGCAACATCTTGTTATGTGGGAGATAATACGGATATCATCGTCATGAATGAGGCGCTTGGGCTGGTGCGCAGCAAGCTGGTAAATGTGATTGCAGAGCTGGCGAAATTTGCAGACACTTATAAAGAACTGCCGACATTGGCATTTACGCATTTCCAGCCGGCACAGCCGACCACGGTGGGGAAACGTGCCACCTTATGGCTGCAGGAATTCCTCATGGACCTTGAAGATTTGGAATATGTAATGGGCAGCCTCAAACTTTTAGGCTCGAAGGGGACTACAGGCACACAGGCAAGTTTTCAGGAGTTATTTGCGGGAGATCAGGAGACGATTGATAAGATTGACCCTATGATAGCCGCGAAAATGGGATTTGACGAATGTTATGCGGTATCTGGACAGACCTATTCCAGAAAGGTTGATACTAGGGTTGTGAATATCCTTGCAGGTATTGCGGCAAGCGCGCATAAAATGTCAAATGATATCCGCCTGCTGCAGCATTTAAAGGAGGTGGAGGAACCATTTGAAAAGAATCAGATAGGTTCTTCGGCAATGGCATATAAACGCAATCCCATGCGCAGCGAACGTATTGCTTCTCTGGCGCGTTATGTGATGGCAGATGCTTTAAATCCGGCAATCACTTCTGCCACTCAGTGGTTTGAGCGGACGCTCGATGATTCAGCTAACAAACGCCTTTCCATTCCGGAAGGATTTCTGGCAGTGGACGGCATTCTTGATCTGTGCCTGAATGTGGTGGATGGGCTGGTTGTCTATGACAAGGTCATCCGCAAACATATGATGGCTGAGCTGCCGTTTATGGCAACGGAAAATATTATGATGGATGCTGTAAAAAATGGCGGCAACCGTCAGGAAATGCATGAAAAAATCCGTCAGCTTTCCATGGAAGCAGGTAAGAATGTCAAAGTGGAGGGGAAAGACAATAATCTGTTGGAACTGATTGCAGCAGACCCTGCCTTTAACCTGACGTTGGAGGAGCTGGAGAAATCCATGGAACCCTCGAAGTATGTGGGGCGTGCGCCCATTCAGGTAGATAAGTTCCTGGCTCAGGAAGTCAAACCAGTGTTGGAGAAGAATCGGGATATCCTGGGCATGACTGCCGAGATAAACGTATAACCTAAATTTATTATCTTAGCAAGAAATCCAAAAGGCTTTCTCAAAGATGATAAAAATGAGTATCTCCCTTGTATAAACATCCAATTAATGCAAATACTGATAATAAAATCGTACTTCTTGAAAGGAGATTGTTATGAGTTTGTGTTTGAAGATTACGGATGTCCATGCAAGGGAGATTTTGGATTCCAGAGGAAACCCTACCGTGGAGGCGGATGTAACAGTGCAGACAACCAGCACAGGGAAGAAGACCACAGGACGCGCCGCAGTTCCTTCCGGGGCTTCTACCGGACAGTTTGAGGCTGTAGAGTTGAGGGATGGGGAGCCAAGATATTTCGGTTTAGGTGTTCAGAACGCGGTAAAACATGTGAATGATAAAATTGCCAAGGTATTGATTGGTAAAAATGCTTTGAACCAGGTAGAAATTGACCGCTGTCTGATTGCGGAGGATGGAACCGATGACAAAATCAATCTGGGAGCAAATGCGATGCTCAGTGTTTCCCTGGCGACAGCACGGGCGGCAGCAAAAGCAATGGAGCTCCCGCTGTACCAATATCTGGGCGGTACGAACGCCAAAAGGATGCCGGTACCGATGATGAATATTTTGAACGGAGGCCGCCATGCGGACAATACCGTAGATTTCCAGGAGTTCATGATAATGCCTGTGGGCGCAGAGAGTTTCCGGGAAGCGCTGCGCATGTGTGCAGAAGTTTACCATAATCTGAAAAAGATTTGCGAGAAGGACGGGCTTTCCACAGCAGTGGGCGATGAGGGCGGTTTTGCGCCGGATTTACAGGATGCTGTAGCTGTACTGGAGTTGATAATGGAAGCGGTAAGGGCAGCGGGCTATCTTCCAGGGGAAGATTTTAAAATTGCCCTGGATGCAGCTGCAAGCGAGTTGTATGACGAGAAGACAGGAATGTACCATTTCCCTGGCGAATCCAGAGTCAAGGGCGAGAAGGTTGCCCGCAATACCGAAGAAATGATTGAGTATTATGAGGAATTGATACAAAGATTCCCGATTATTTCCATTGAAGACGGACTGGATGAGGAAGACTGGGACGGCTGGCAGGCGATGACAGAACGATTGGGTGAGCGTATCCAGTTAGTCGGAGACGATTTGTTTGTTACCAATACTAAGCGTCTGGATGCCGGTATCAAACTGCAGACGGCAAATGCAATTTTAGTAAAAGTAAATCAGATTGGTACGCTGACGGAAGCGATGGAGGCGATTGAAACAGCACAGGGAAATGCGTACCGCGCGGTAATTTCCCACCGTTCCGGTGAGACGGAGGATACCTTTATCGCAGACCTTGCCGTGGCAGTTAATGCAGGCCAGATTAAGACCGGAGCGCCCTGCCGTGCAGAACGTACTGCAAAATATAACCAGCTTCTGAGAATTGAGGAGCAGCTTGGCGTCGTGGCGGAATACAAGAATCCATTCAATAAATTTTAGGGAAACGCTGATATAAGCGATGCTTCCCTAGAAGTTTGCAGCAGTTCGGCCTGGCTGAACTTTTACTGGCTGAACTGTTGCAAAAAGCTCTTGAAAATTATGCCAGGCTGTGATACACTTAATAAAGTTATGGGCAGGAATAAAAGCAGGAGGTAAGAGTAAGGTGGAAGTATTAAAGACCGTTTTAATTGTAGTGTTAATATTAATCAGTATTGCGTTGACAGTAATCGTATTGATGCAGGAAGGAAAGTCAGCAGGACTTGGAGCTATCAGCGGTGCGGCAGATACATACTGGGGCAAGAACAAGGGACGTTCCATGGAGGGAAGGCTTGTGATGGCTACCAGGATAATGGTCGTATTATTCTTAGCGATTTCGGCTGCATTAAATATTGGAAGCTTTTAGCAATCAAGAGACTGTCGGGCATCGGCAGTCTCTTTTGAATTGTTAGGCTTTAGCCTGTTTCACATTGTGGAGTTTCTCAACAGAGAAACGAA
>CAJUHY010000058.1 GCA_910585895.1 uncultured Lachnospiraceae bacterium | reverse complement strand
GGCAGAAATGAACTGGAAACAGATAGATAATTACTGTACGAACAGCATTACCCGGTTGGACGTATATGTACTGTGTAAACTTTGTACGGTGTTAGGGTGTGAGATACAAGATTTGCTGGTATTCCATCCGCCGGGGGAAGAATAGCCAGGTCGTTATTGAAAATATCAATTAGATAGCAGATTTAACTGATACATAAAAAGCAGTATCATGTCCTGAAAATAATGAATACGGAGACCATCAACCTTTATTGGGAGATTGGCGAGGAGATATACAGACAGCAGGAAATCAATGGATGGGGCAAATCCATTGTAAAAATTTTGTCAAAAGAGTTGCAGAAAGAATTTCCGGAAGCAAAGGGATATTCTTCGGCAAACCTCTGGAGAATGCGCAACTTTTACCTGAGTTATCGCAATTCTGAAAAACTCGCACCACTGGTGCGAGAAATTAGCTGGAGCAATAATATCGTCATTATGGAGAAATGCAAAGATGATTTGCAGAGGGAATTTTACATCCAGATGGCAAAGCGGTATGGATGGACAAAACGTATTTTGGCAAATTTTATTGAGGCACAGACTTATGAGAAGTATTTATTAAATCAGACGAATTTTGATTTGACACTGCCGGAAGAACGCAGGGCACAGGCAAAGCTGGCAGTAAAAGATGAATATACTTTTGATTTTGCGGAACTGTCGCCGGAATACTCTGAGCATGAGCTGGAAATGCAGTTAGTAAACAATATCCGGGCATTCTTGATAGAGATGGGCGGGGACTTTACATTTATCGGCAATCAATATCATCTGACCGTTGGTAGCCGGGATTTATATATTGATTTACTTCTCTTTCACAGAAGATTGAGGAGTTTGGTAGCAATTGAATTGAAAATAGGCGAGTTTGAGGCAGAATATGCCGGGAAGATGCAACTGTACCTAACAGTACTTGACGAGCAGATAAAACTGCCAGAGGAAAATCCGTCTATTGGCATTATCATCTGTAAGAGCAAGGACAAGACATATGTGGAATATGCGTTGAAACAATCGAATGTGCCGATTGGGGTGGCGACTTATAAGCTGAGTGATTCTCTGCCGGAGGATATGAAGGAAATGCTGCCGGAGCCGGAGGAGATTGTGAGAAAATTGAGGGTGTTTGAGAATAAATAGTTTATAAATCCACTTAATTGCTTGGAATATTAATGGAATGTTTGATGACATATGTGAGGCTTATGAGTAGAAATATTATGGAGGGAAAGATACATATAAGTGCTTAACATAGTATTTATGTAAAGTTGATTGGATTATGGCAAACAAACGAAGAGATGATTTTAGTAAACAAACAATAGAAGTATTGGCAAAACGAGTTACATATTGCTGTTCGAATCCAGAATGTAGGAAGGCAACAATCGGTCCCAATATTAATAAAAATAAGGCAACGAGTATAGGTGTTGCTGCACATAAGGTTAGACAAAATCAATGAAAATCTCATGATGGATTCCAAAAATAATTATACAGATACAGAAATCGCAAGGTTTATGGATAAAGCTGGTGACTTATCAGTAATATCAATGGGTTATTCGGAAGGCTGGAAGGTATTGGCAGAAAACATGGGTGGTTTTGGTATCCTGCTGAATATGGTGATAACGGTACTTATATTGCCGCTGTTCGGGCGTGATTCTGGTGTGCAAATGGAAGAACTGGCTCGTTCTGCCAGATTTGGACAAAAACGGTTGAATTTATCAAGGATATTATCGGCTTATTTAGCAGCTACAGTCCTTTATTTTGCCAGTATGATGATTTATTTCAGCATTTTAATGATGCCTTTTGGCTTTGAAGGTGGAAATCAGCCGATACAAAACAATGTCAGAACTTTTTTTCACTTTATAATATTACATATTTACAACAATTTATGATAAATCTTCTGGTTGGATATTTAGGAGTGATTTTCATGGTTAGCGCTGCACTTATGGTAACAATTATTTTAAAGAATCTTTTGGCAAGCGCTTCTCTTATTGCAATCTTTTATATGATGTTGATTGTGATAGATCAGTTCTGTGTATATGAAATAAATCACTGGTTTGCTAATTTTATGCCCGTACATATGACAGAATTTTGGCATTTTTACACAGGAAACGAACTGTATAGAATATGGGGAAGAAGTATTCCATGTCTGAACTGGAGTATTGTTATGTCCTTGATTTTATCTGTAATTTTTCTTGTAATTGGAATATTCGTATTGCTTAGAGAGGATATGCATAATGTATCTGGGAAAAAGGAAGTGATAGATGAGAAGATTAAGAGTGGGTTATAAAAAATAGAATTATATTTGGAAATAATATTGTCGAAGGGCGTCGGAAATATAAATTGACAAAACATTTACTAATACTTATATTTTTAGGCATAGAAGTGGGCACAGAAAAATGCCGGGCGCATATGATAAAAGATATGAGTGGGTATCTGGTATGGCACAGATGAAAAAGGGTGGAGGAATGTTAGGTTTAGTGGAAGGACAAACTGGTCTAAACTGGTGAAGGTCAGTGGCAGGGATAATACAACTTATTATCTCCAATGCGAATGCGGTAAGACCTGGAGCGGTCACAACGGTTATGAAGAACTTGAAAAGTTGCATAACCAGCATATGAATGAGGAAGTAAGTAAAACATCAACTCCTAATGATCCTAACAAGAAAATAACTTTGGAAGATATTTCTAATGCTACTGGGGGTTGTTTGCACACTGGGTATAAGACCTGGTCTGTAACTGTTATGTCCAATTAATTAATAACCCGCTCTTTACTCTAGGGTATGCAGGACTGTACCGGTTTATGCATACTCTGTTCTATTTTCTTACAAGCTGTCGTGGCGTTATCTTATGCAGATATGGAAAATAGCAGGGTATTTTTGCATAAAAGCCCATATAAGCAGACAGGGGCAAAAAGAGGTGTGAGAATGTGAAGGATGTGGCGCAGTATATTGGCAGTATGCATTTTTGGGAACAAACATTAACAAATATACCATTTTATCCGATATATTCAGAGAAGGGAGGAAACCAGCATGGACAAAGAAGTTACCCCCAGCCAAAGTGAATGGCTGGTGATGGAGGTGTTTTGGGCAAGCGCCTCATCCCTGACGGCAAAAGAAGTGATACAGAAGATGGGGGAGAAATCTGATATGTCGCCCAGGATGGTGCGGGTACTGTTAAACCGCTTATGGCAGAAAGGCGTATTGAGCTATACCGTGGATGAGCACGATGCAAGGGTTTACCACTATACAGTTATGAAATCGAAAGAGGAATGCCAGCAAGAAAAAAGCCGCAAGTTTGTGGACAGTTATTTTGCGGGAAGCCGCAAAAATGCTATGGCAGCATTGCTGCAGAGTGCAGAACTGACCCAGGAGCAGTTTCAGGAGTTGGAAGAAATATTAGAACAATGTAAGGATAAAGGCAAAGGATGACATTACAGGAAGTGTTAGGCAAGGCGATGCAGTTTTTAAATATATGCGCAATTTATTATGGAATGCAGCTGATGAGGTGCGCATTGATTTCTCTGGGGGTGTCTGCGGGAATCTGTGTGCTGCGCAAAACGGTGTTGCGAAACAGCGTATTTCTCAAAGGAGCATTATGGAGTTTGTTTATTCCTGTCCTGTTTGTGGGCAAGTTGAAATTCTTTTATGAAAACACCATCGGCATTATCCTTTTTTCCTGGTGGACAGAATTTTTCAAGCTCCATGTATGGGTGTATTGGCTGTATATTGGCGGCGTTGTTGTGTATGCTTTGTTGCTGTGTGCAAAGAGAAGGAATATGAAAAAGCTGACTGCCGGCATGGAGAAAAGAAACGTTGGCGATACAGTTATCTATGTCGCCAAACTGCCTGTCACGCCCTCGGCCATAGGTGTGTTAAGACCTAAAATTGTGATGCCGGAAATTATGTTAGAGTGTTATGACAGCCGGGAATTGCAGACAATCCTGCTCCATGAAAAGACGCATATCCAGCTGGGGCATTTATGGTTTTATTTTTCATGGGATGTATTGCGGGCATTGCTGTGGATGAACCCATTGCTTGCCGCAGGTACCAGATTTCTGCGGGAGGATTTGGAGGAAATTTGTGACTGGGTGACTATTCATAAGAGTAAAAACTCGGCATATGATTATGGGCAGCTATTGTTAAAGAGCATGAAAGTTCTGCAAGCGGGAAGCGAAGAATTTAATCCTTACGCCAATTTTGCCGGTGATAAGGAATTCCAAAATATTTGTCAGAGAATGCGCAGGATTGCCTGTTTTGGAGCAAAAAGGTATCAGAAATTGTCATCGTTCCTCGTGCTTGCTTTTACAATAGTATTCGTGCTGGGCGCGGTATTTTTGATAGACCGTATTTCTTATGGCAGATGGAATGAAAATGATGGCGTTCTGGTATATGGATATGATGTTGAGCGTGGAACAGCTAACCTGTTTACGGATGATGAACTGCAGGAAATGATTTCTTATGATGAAAGCCATGTTTTTATTGACAGGGCTGCGTTTGAAAAATTTCTGCGTGATAGCAATGTTTTGGGGGAAGTGTTTATTGTCTTTGGAGGGTATTTTAAGCTTCCGGGTTTTGTGGGTTATGGATATTCCTGTTGTTATGAACCTGATTCTGTAAGTCAGGTGGTGAAGCTTCCTTACGACAAGCCGAAGGAAGACTGGATGTTAACCTTGATAAGGGTGATGTAAAAACAGCAGCGCATAGAAATGGATTTCAGATTATTTTTCAAGGAGGATAAGATTATGGCAATGGAGATTACAAACAATTATATCAATACGGCAGTATATTCCAACAGCTTGAATAAATCACAAAGCCTTGCCGATTACGCAAGTGAATTGGCAAAGCTTGCGCCCAGTGTGCAGGTAAAGGTAGGGGGTGGCTTTTCTTCTGCCAGAAGCGGCAAAACCTTGACGCTGAACCCAGGACTTCTCAATAAAATGCAGCATGACCCTCAGATGGAAAAAGATATGAAAGAGATGATAAAGGGTGTTGAATTTATCACCAAATTTGTGGATGGTCTGTATAAATCGAGCGGTAAGACGCTTGTGTACAGGCACAGCTATATTGATGCAGATGGCAAGTACCGCTGTATTTCTCAGGTCAAGGATGGAAGAAGCTATAATATGAGCGTGAAGCTTCGTCAGGAGCGACAGAAAAATTCCCAGAAGCTGATTGCCAGGTCCCGGCAAAGAGCGCGAAAAAGCAGAAAATCATTACAGAAAAATAGAACGGTCAAAACAGTGGGCAGGCGAGTGGACATAAAGCTGTAGATTGCTCATATGGCATAAGAAATAGAAGCCTAATTTTGCCAGTCACAACAGCGCCAAAACATTCCACAGCATTTTCATTGATTTAAAATATGGTCAAATGTTACAATGATTATGAGGGAGGCGCTGCTGTGATTAATATTGCTATTTGTGATGATGAACCATATATGTCGGAGAAAATCAAGGAGCTGGCAACTGCATTTTTCCAGAAGAAAAATATAGATACCGCAGTCTGTACATTTTCCAGCGGCAGGGAATTGCTCACATATGCTGGAACAATGGATATTCTGTTTTTGGATATTCAGATGGAAGGGATTGATGGCATGGAGACTGCGTGTAGGCTGCGCAGCCATAATTTTAAAGGTTTTTTGATTTTTGTCACCGTTCTGCGGGAGATGGTGTTTCAATCCTTTGAAGTACAGGCATTTGATTATCTGCTTAAGCCTCTAAAGGCGGAACAGTTTGAAAAAACTATGGAGCGTCTGTACCAATCTATGGAAAATGCCAGTAAAAGGCGGCTGTTGGTTCGCAAAGGGAATGAGAGCAGCATCGTCTTTTTTGATGACATTATTTATTGTGAAGTTATTGACAGGAAGGTATATCTTCATTTAAAAGCATCAGCGGTGGTAGACTATTATGAAAAAATAGAGCGTCTGGAGGAAATACTGGACAAAAGGTTTTATCGCTGTCATAGAAGCTACCTGATTAACCTCAAATACCTCAAAAGCTTCAGAGACGGCACAGCCTTTCTGGAGGGCGGCGGGGAAGTTCCGGTGTCCCGATTGCGGGCAAGGGAATTTTCAGAAGTCATTTTGCAATATATGAAAACCTGGAGGGGATAAAAGTATGGATTGGCTGGATTTTTATCATGGGTATGTGATGGTTATCATTCAGATACTGGCAGGATTTTTCTTTTTTACCAAATGCCTGCAAGTGGAAGTGAAGATTTTTTCAGTAAAATATTTGGCAATTTGTTTGTCAGTCGCTGTGCTGGGGATGGCGGCTGTTTTGTCTGTTCCTAATGGCATGTGCGATTCTGTTGTGTACGTTTTGCTGCTGGTGGCAGCGGGGATTTTGCTGTTTCGGGCGGATGGTGTTACTGCTGCCTTGTATGCCATCGTGACCGTTGAAATTTTACAACTTTGTTTTGGTACAACGAACGCCATATTAAGCATATTGTATGTGGAACTTTTATCCAGTAATCTGCAAATGCTTTTTTTGTCTACATTTGCTCTGAGCGCAGCGGCGATATTGATGTCCGTGTTTTGTTACTGGCTTGTATTTCAGTATTTTGTATCTCAGGGGAAGGAGAACAGGTCGTATTCACTTATGTTGCTGCTGCCGATGTTGTTATTGTTCCTGGTTGAAGATTACATCAATGTTTTTGTATATGGAAATGTGGCTGATACCGGGAGTGCAGGGGATTTGGAGCGGGCGGGCAATGTCCGGCTGCTGGTGATACAGCTTTTGGGGATAGGCAGCCTGTTTTGTGTGTTGTTTGCTTATAAGAAGCTGACGGAGAATTTTCATCTGGAGGTGGAGTTTTCTCTGTTGAAACAGGAGGAACATCTGCTGCGCCAATACGTGGATGAGGCGAAATTGCGCTATGAGAGTACAAAATCCTTCCGGCATGATATTAAAAACCATATGACAGTTGTCAGAGAACTTCTGCAAGAGCAAAAGCTGCAGGAAGCGCAGCGTTATCTTGATGATTTGCAATATCTGGCGGAGGATATGTCATTTCCCTGTAATACCAATAACCCGACTGTGGACATTTTGCTGCAGAATAAGCTGGGGATTGCCAGAAATCATGGCATAGACGTCTCTTGTTTTTTGCAGCTGCCCCATCCATGTTCCATAACGGACATGGATTTTTGCATTATCCTGTCAAATGCTCTGGACAATGCTATCTGGGCTTGCAGGAAAGCAAAAGCAGATACGGAGAGGTATCTCCGGGTAGGAGGGAGCGTACAGGGCGATTTCATTTTGCTGCAGGTGGAAAACAGCTGTAATTCAGGAAGTTTCTTTAACCCTGGCACAGGGTTTGCCAATATGAAATCAGTGGTGGATAAATATCACGGAACGCTTGAAGTTGAACGAGAGGGGGCGGTGTTTCGTCTGAATGCGCTGTTAATCATCGGTTAGCCATTTGCCCGCTGAACTGTTATGCTAAACTAGCTGTAATTGTGAAAAATGCTTGACATTCTGTATTCTGAAAAATATACTCGTAAGAGAGACACAGTGCGGTTTTGCCGGGAAAAGGCTTGCGGCTGTGAGGATATACATAAATTGAGAAGACGGAGGAAACAGGATGGCATTGGCGAAAAAGCCGGTAAACGGCATGAAAGATATTTTACCGGAGGAGATGCAGATTCGGGATTATGTAATCAACGTAATTAAGGAGACATACCGCAGTTTTGGGTTTACTCCCATTGAAACGCCCTGTATGGAGAATATTGCAAATCTCAGCAGCAAACAGGGCGGGGAAAATGAGAAACTTATTTTCAAAGTCCTAAAGCGCGGAGAAAAACTTAAGCTGGAAACGGCACAGACAGAGGAGGATGTGGTGGATTACGGTATGCGTTACGATTTGACAGTGCCTTTGGCGAGGTTCTATTCCAATAATTCCAACAGTTTGCCGTCCCCTTTTAAGGCGCTGCAGATGGGCAATGTCTGGCGTGCAGACCGTCCCCAGAGGGGCAGATACCGCCAGTTTATGCAGTGTGATATTGATATATTGGGTGAACCGAGTAATTTAGCAGAAATTGAATTGATTCTTGCAACAACGACGACACTCGGCAAGTTAGGATTCAAAAATTTTCAAATCCGTCTCAATGAGCGGAGGATTTTGAAAGCGATGGCTGCTTACAGCGGTTTTGCGGAGGAATCGTATGACACGGTTTTTATTATCCTTGATAAAATGGACAAGATAGGCATGGATGGCGTAGCGGAGGAATTGACAAAAAGCGGTTTTGCCAGGGAATCGGTTGAGAAATACCTGACGCTGTTTAAAAATATAGAAGACAAGGAAGAAGTAGCGGATGGCGTTGCTTATCTGGCAGACACGCTGGGAGATTATCTTGATGCCGAGGTGGCGGAGAGCTTAAAAGAGATTGCAGCCAGCGTGAATGCTACGAAGGCAGCGGATTTTGCATTAGTATTTGACCCCACTCTGGTGCGCGGCATGTCTTACTATACAGGGACTATTTTTGAGATTGCCATGCCGGAATTTGGCGGAAGCTGCGGCGGCGGCGGACGTTACGATGAGATGATTGGCAAATTCACCGGCAATAATGTGCCGGCATGTGGTTTTTCCATTGGGTTTGAGCGTATCATTCTGCTGTTGTTAGAGCAAGGATTCCAAGTGCCAGGGCAGTCAGAAAAGATTGCTTACCTGATTGAGAAAAATTATCCCGGGGATAAGCTTGCGCAGGTGATTGCCCAAGCGCAGGAAGAGCGTGCAGTTGGGAAGCAGGTGCTGGTGGCGAGGATGAACAAAAACAAGAAATTCCAGAAAGAGAAGCTTGCAGCAGAGGGATATCTTGAAATCAAAGAATTTTTTCATAGATAAGAATGAAGGGTAAGGAGGAAATATCATGGCAGAATCAATGAAAGGTATGCACAGAAGCCATCGGTGTACGGAAGTTTCCAGTGCAAATATCGGGGAAAACGTCACCGTTATGGGATGGGTGCAGAAAAGAAGAAATCTGGGTAGTTTGATTTTTATAGATTTGCGGGACCGCTCTGGTATCCTGCAGATTGTATTTGATGAACCGAAAGTGGGAAGCGAGGGGTTTGCGAAAGCAGGAACGCTGCGCAGTGAGTTTGTGGTGGCAGTCACAGGAACCGTAGAAAAGAGGACTGCAGCAGTCAACGAGAATTTGAAAACAGGCGACATTGAGGTCATTGCCTCTGATATCAGAATTTTATCCGAATCAGAGACGCCGCCGTTCCCGATTGAGGAGAATTTACAGACGAAGGAGGATTTGCGTCTTCGGTACCGTTATCTGGATTTGCGCAGACCTGACATTCAGCGCAATTTGATGATGAAAAGTAAGGTAGCAATGCTTTTGCGCAACTTTATGGAAAAGGAAGGATTTTTGGAGGTAGAGACGCCGATACTTACGAAGTCAACGCCGGAGGGGGCAAGGGATTACCTTGTGCCCAGCCGTGTCCATCCTGGGACTTTTTATGCGCTGCCTCAGTCTCCGCAGCTTTTCAAGCAGCTTTTAATGTGTGCAGGATATGACCGTTATTTCCAGATAGCCCGCTGTTTCCGTGATGAGGATTTGCGCGCAGACCGTCAGCCGGAGTTTACACAGGCAGATATGGAGCTGTCTTTCGTAGATGTGGATGATGTTATCGATGTCAATGAGCGTTTGCTGCAATATGTATTCAAGGAGGCAATCGGCATTGATGTGCAGCTGCCGATTCCCCGCATGAGCTGGCAGGAAGCGATGGACCGTTTTGGTTCTGATAAGCCTGATACACGTTTTGGCATGGAGTTGGTGAATGTCTCTGACGTAGTGAAAGAATGCGGTTTTGGCGTATTTACCGGAGCGTTGGAGCAAGGCGGTTCTGTCCGCGGCATCAATGCCAGAGGTCAGGGGGCTATGCCGCGTAAAAAGATAGACAAGCTGGTGGAGTTTGCCAAGGGCTATGGAGCTAAGGGGCTGGCTTATCTGGCGGTCAATGAGGACGGCACATACAAGTCCTCCTTTGCAAAATTCATGAGCGAAGAGGAACTCAAAGCTTTGGTGGAGAGGATGCAGGGAGAGCCAGGGGATTTGCTTTTGTTTGCGGCGGATAAGAACAAGGTTGTCTGGGATGTGCTGGGCGCGCTCCGCTTGGAGCTGGCGAAGCAGCTTGAACTAATAGATAAGAGCCAATACAATTTCCTGTGGATTACAGAGTTTCCATTGTTAGAGTGGTCGGACGAGGAGAATCGCTTTATGGCGATGCACCACCCCTTTACCATGCCGATGGAGGAAGACTGGGACAAGATTGATTCCGACCCGGGCGCAGTGCGTGCCAAGGCATATGACATTGTCTTGAATGGGACAGAACTTGGGGGAGGCTCCGTGCGTATCCATCAGAATGACATTCAGGAGAAAATGCTTGAGGTGCTTGGATTCACCAAAGAGCGCGCCCACGAGCAGTTTGGATTCCTATTGGATGCGTTTGCATACGGCGTTCCGCCTCATGCCGGGCTTGCCTATGGTCTGGACCGCATGGTGATGCTGATGATGAAATGTGATTCCATCCGTGACGTCATCGCTTTCCCCAAGGTCAAAGATGCGTCGTGCCTGATGACGGATGCGCCGAATGTGGTGGATGAGAAACAGTTAGAAGAATTGTCGCTGGCAATTCAGGAAGATGAGAAAGAAATCAGTCAGTAATTTAGTGCAGGCAACGGAGATATAAATCATCTGAAAGAATAAACAACGGAATGGGGGAAATGCCATTTTTGGTGGTGTTTCCCCCATTGGTTTTTTGTTATGGGAAACCAGGCCGCAGATGAAGGCGATTTTGCCATTTTCCGCGTAAAATGGGGCGATGCAACCGCAAGTTTACATGAAATTCTTCAAAAGCAACACCAAATATGCAGACTTTACGTGGGGGATATTGTAGAGTGATAACCGTTCAGAACAGTATTTACTGACCGGAAGCGCAGAAGGAATTTAACAGTAAGAAAAGAAAGGAAGAACAGTTATGAGTGTTTTTGGAGAAAATTTACAATTTTACAGAAAAAAGAAAGACATGACACAGGAGCAATTAGCAGAGCAGCTTGAAGTATCACGGCAAACGGTTTCTAAATGGGAGTCAGGGGTATCTTATCCGGAAATGGAAAAAATTTTGCAGCTTTGCGATTTATTTTCCTGCAGCATGGACACATTAATGAGGAAAAATGCAGCAGACTCGGAAGTAGAAGACAGTGAAGGTTATGAACGTTATATGGAAAAAAAGCGCAAAAACACTACTATAGGTGTATCATTGCTTATAATGAGTGTTGCGTTTCAGCAGCTGCTTACCGGATTTGGTTGGCAGGAGGCAGTCGCCAATACGATATTTATGGCAATTGCTATTGTGGCAATCCTGGTGCTCGTAGTTGCAGGTATGCAGGAAGATGTATTTCGCAAGAATCATCCTGTGATTGCAGAATTCTATACGCCGGAAGAAATTGCGCGTTTTGATGAGAAGTTCCCCATTCGCATTGCTACTGGCATTGGCATGATTCTGGTTGGGGTGCTGTTGGCCATGAATGCAGATGATTTTCCCTTGTGGGCAGGCGTCAAAGAGGAATTCTATTATGGCATTTTCCTGTTTCTGGTCGCCATTGCAGTAGGGATATTTGTCCACACCGGGCTTGGCGAGGGTAAGTATGATATCGCAGCATATAATAAAGCAAATTGCAAGGCAGTGAAAAAAGAGAATGAAATAATCGGCATTTGGTGCGGCTGTATTATGATTGTAGCGACGATTGTGTTTTTTGTGGCAGGTTTTGTTTATAACCTCTGGGAGATTTGCTGGGTTGCGTTTCCGGTGGGAGGTATGATTTGTGGGATTGCCACGTTGATTCTCAAGGGGATGCGAAGGTAATTTTGCAACACGCTGCTGCCGGATTGGCAGGAACGCCGGAAAGAGCTGGAAAAAGATAATTGACAATTCCTGCTTTATCCATAATAATGGGAGGTAGTCAATAATACGAAAATTTTCAGAATGGGGAGACTCAAACACCAGAACCACAGGAGGTAGTATGGGAAGGGAAGATTACGGCAAGGCTTTTAAAGCAGGAAAAAAAGATTATCAGGCGCGTATGCTGCGCGGCGTGAAGCCGACACTGCAGGTATTGGATGAGATTCTGCCAGAGAAAGGTTCTTATTCTGAAGTGCAGCTTGGACTGGTGCAGATTCCCACAGACCAGATTGTGGGGACTAAGACGGCTGCAAGGAGCAGTTCATTTGCGGGGAATTTTATGCCAATCCTGCGGGAGAGTTCGGAATTTGCCGTGAAATGGGAGAACTTGAGCGATGTCCATATGGAAGAAGGAATCCGTGACCCCATCAAGGCTTATGAATATATGAATAAATTCTATGTAGAAGAGGGAAATAAACGTGTCAGCGTCATGAAATATTTTGGGGCCGTTTCCATTCCGGGAAATGTCACGCGTATCATCCCTAAGCTCACAGAGGAAAAAGAAAATAAGATTTACCACGAGTTTTTGGATTTTTATCAGGCAGTGCCCATCAATTATATCTGGTTTTCCCAGGAGGGCAGCTTTGCCAAACTGCAGGAAACCGTGGGCAAGAAACCAGGGGAGATGTGGAGCAAGGAGGAACAACTTACTTTTAGTTCCGTTTATTCGAGGTTTACGGCTGAGTATCAGGCGAAAGGCGGAAGTAAGCTGGCAATCACGCCGGCTGATGCATTTCTGTCGTTTGTCACGCTTTATGGATATGAAGAAATTGAGCAGAAAACAACGGATGAACTGCGGGAATTGATAGCTAAAAGCTGGGAGGAATTCGAGCTGTTAGAGGAGACGCCGGATATCGACCTTAAGATGAAGCCCAATCAGAAGAAAAAGAAAATTCCTCTGCTTAATATCCTTTTTTCTTCCAGTGCGCCCAAACTTAAAATTGCCTTTATCAATGAGAAAAGGCTGGAGACGTCCGGGTGGACGTATGCCCATGAATTGGGCAGGCTTTATCTGGAACAGACGTTTCCCGAGGAGGTTCATACTATCTGTTATGAAAATGGGACGCAGGAGAATGTGGAGGAGCTGCTCAGAGACGCTATTGAGAAGGGCTGCAACCTTATTTTTACTACATCGCCGCCGTTTGTGCAGGCGAGCGTCAAGGCAGCAATTGCCCATCCCCAGATAAGGATATTGAATTGCTCTTTGAATACTTCCCACCGTTATATCCGCACATATTATTCGCGGATGCATGAGGCAAAGTTCCTGATGGGGGCGATTGCTGGTGCGATGGCGGAAAATAATCGGCTGACTTATATTGCAGATTATCCTATTTATGGTTCTATTGCCAATATCAATGCTTTTGCCCTGGGGGCCAAAATGCTGAATCCGCGTGCCAGGGTTTATCTGGAATGGTCTGCCAGGAAGGATGTGGATATTGAGGAGCGTATCCGGGAGACGAACTCCTCTTGTGTGTCCGGGAGGGATATGGTAATTCCCGAGGAAGCTTCCCGCTATTTTGGAATTTATTATATGGATGGCAATGCGCCCAAGAATCTGGCTATGCCTCTGTATCACTGGGGGAAATTTTATGAGCAATTAATCCGCACAATTATGGATGGAACATGGAAATATGATGACAATCCTTCCACAACGAAAGCTATCAATTACTGGTGGGGAATGGCGGAAGGCGTAGTCGACCTGGTTTGCTCCAAACATCTGCCGGTGGAGACGAGGCGTCTGATTGAACTCTTGAAGTCAACCATCAGTTCCGGGGAGTTTAATCCGTTTTCGGGGATTTTGTTTTCACAGACAGGCATGGCACATGCGGAGCCTGACAGAAGTATGCTGCCGGAGGAAATCATGACGATGGACTGGCTCGCAGACAATGTGATTGGTTCCATTCCCACTAAGGAGGAACTGAAAAAGCAGGCGGAACCGGTGATGAAACAGCAGGGCGTAAAAAAAGACAGATAAGCCCTTTACATATCGTGCATGGGAGAAGTAATTCATGAAAATACTGGCGATTGCGGATGAAGAATCAAATTATTTGTGGAATGATTTCCATAAGAATAAGCTGGAGGGAGCCGACCTGATTATTTCCTGCGGTGATTTGGACCCGCATTACCTTTCCTTTCTGGCAACATTTTCCCATGTTCCGGTATTATATGTACATGGGAATCACGATGAGAAATATGAGAAAGTTGCGCCGGAGGGGTGCATTTGCATTGAAGACCGGGTGTTTGTCTATGAGGGCGTACGTATTCTGGGACTTGGCGGTTCTATGCGCTATAAACAGGGTTCACATCAGTATACGGAGTGGCAGATGAAGCAGCGCGTGGCAAAGCTGAGGCTGCAATTGTTTCGCCGGAGAGGATTTGATATCCTGGTGTCACATGCACCGGCGTATCAGCTGAATGATGGGCGCGATTTGCCTCATCAGGGGTTTCGGGTATTCAAATCATTGATGGAAAAATACCACCCAAGGTTTTTCCTCCACGGTCATGTACACATGTCCTATGGGAGGAACCATAAACGTTACGATAAATATTTGGACACCCATGTAATCAATGCGTTTGGGAGGTGTATCTTCGATTATGAAGATGAGAACCCGCAGGAACATCTTGACTTCCGGTAAATAATTCTGTTTGTGAAGGAGAAATAAATGAAAAAAGGCATCTTATTTGATTTGGATGGAACTTTGTGGGATTCCTCTGAGGAGGTGGCAATTTCCTGGAGCGAGGCATTAAAGAAGCACTCAGACTTGGAACTTGATATCACTACCGAGATGATACAAAGCGTTATGGGAAAGAGCATGACGGACATTGCCGATATTTTTTTTGAAAAATATGATTTGGATATGCGCAGGGAGCTGTTAGAATACTGCTGTGAGGAGGAGAATGAGTATATCCGTCGTCATGGAGGACAGCTTCTTACAGGTCTGCAGGAGACACTGCAGCGATTGCGTGACCAGGGATACCATCTGTATATTGTCAGCAATTGCCAGGTAGGTTATATAGAAGCGTTCATGGAATACCATAAGCTGGGGATGTTTTTTGAAGATTTTGAGAGTTTTGGAGGAACAGGCAGGGAAAAAAGCTATAATATCCGGCTGGTGACACAAAGGAATCAATTAGATTTGGCTGTCTATGTGGGTGATACGCAAGGCGATTACCTTGCAGCTACAGAGGCAGGGCTGGCTTTTATCCATGCCAGAACCGGCTATGGGACGGTTGAGGCAGATGTGCCTTATATAGAAAATCTGCTCCAGTTACCAGAGATGGCGGAGGATGTTATCGCTGCGCCGCAATAGAATTTTTTAATGTAAATAACAGAAAAAGGAGAGAGGAAGATGGAGAAAATTACGAGTTTTACAATTGACCACATTAAGTTGGAACCAGGGGTGTATGTGTCAAGGAAAGACCATGTGGGCAGCGAGGTGGTTACCACCTTTGATTTGCGCATGACTTCCCCAAATGATGAGCCGGTGATGAATACGGCGGAGGTGCATACGATTGAACATTTGGCAGCGACTTTTTTGCGCAATCATAAGCAGTTTGGGGACAAGACCATTTATTTTGGTCCGATGGGCTGCCGTACAGGTTTTTATCTGTTGCTGGCGGGCGATTATGAGTCGAAAGATATCGTGGAATTGATTACGGAGTTGTATGAGTTTATCCGTGATTTCAAAGATGAAGTGCCGGGTGCGAGCGCCAAGGACTGCGGAAATTATCTGGACATGAATCTGGGAATGGCTAATTACCTTGCTGACCGTTACCTGAAACAGACATTGTACAATATTGATGAATCACATCTGGTTTACCCGGAATAAAATATTTTGCGGTAAGCAGACGAATAAGACTATGGAGGAAGTAATGAAGAAAATAGGAATTATTGGCGCTATGGAACTGGAAGTGGAGGAATTGAAAGAGAAGATGGACATCCGCCGCACCCAGGAGAAAGCGTCCATGGAATTTTTGGAAGGGACATTAAACGGCACGGAGGCAGTGATTGTGCGCAGCGGAATCGGCAAAGTAAACGCTGCACTCTGTACCCAGATTCTCTGTGACGTTTTTGCTGTGAGCCATATCATCAACACAGGCGTGGCAGGATCTTTGAAGAATGAGATTGATATTGGAGATATTGTGGTGTCCACCGATGCGCTTCATCATGATGTTGATGTGCGGGTGTTCGGCTACCCATTAGGCGAGGTTCCCCAGATGGGTTGTCTGGCTTTTCCGGCAGATAAGCATTTAAGTACGCTTGCAGCTTCTGTCTGCCGGGAAGTCAATCCTGATATCGAGGTATATGAGGGAAGGGTTGTCAGCGGAGACCAGTTTGTCAGCGATAAACAGGTGAAAGATAATATTATTGCCAATTTCCAGGGATTCTGTGTGGAGATGGAGGGAGCTTCCATCGCGCACGCTGCGTACCTGAACCATGTGCCCTTTGTGATTATCCGGGCGATTTCTGATAAAGCAGACGACAGCGCAGAGATGGATTACCCTACGTTTGAGAAAGCGGCGGCAGCACATTCAGCGGCACTGGTAGAGCATATGCTGCCGATGATATAATGCCGTTTCGACACATAAGGCCGTCAATAAAACGCTGTGCAATCGGATAACCTTTTGCACAGCGTTTTAATTGTTAGGCTTTAGCCTGTTTCACATTGTGGAGTTTCTCAACAGAGAAACGAA
>CAJUHY010000057.1 GCA_910585895.1 uncultured Lachnospiraceae bacterium | reverse complement strand
AATGCAATATTTCTGAACTGATGCATAACCTGGTGAATATTATTCAGCCGCAGGTGAAAGCAAAACAGCTGGAATTATTTATTGATACCTTTGAGATTGTAAATGAGGATGTGATAGCGGATTCCCTGAAATTGAATCAGGTATTTATCAATTTGCTGAGCAATGCGGTAAAATATACGCCGGCAGGTGGGACCATTACTTTCCGCATTATGCAAAAGACTACGTTCCGTCACGGATATGGAGATTATATTTTTATTATAAAGGACAACGGAATCGGTATGTCGCCGGAATTTGTGGAGCATATTTTTGAACCGTTTGAGAGGGAAGCAACCACGACCAAAACAGGCATTGAGGGTACAGGTCTTGGTATGGCAATCACAAAAAATATCGTGGAAATGATGAATGGTACGATTTCTGTTGACAGCGAACCTGGAAAGGGAAGCGTATTTATGGTAGAGCTTACCTTGCAGTTGCAGGATATAGAAAAGAATGCCGAACAGATAAAGGAGTTGGCAGGTCTGCGCACCTTAGTTGTTGATGATGATTTCAATACATGCAACAGTGTCAGCAAGATGCTTCAGCAGCTGGGATTGCGTTCTGAGTGGACCACCTCTGGCAGGGAAGCTGCCTACCGGGCTAAGATGGCGCATGACGAGGGCGATGCTTACCATACTTATATTGTTGATTGGCAGATGCCGGAACTCAGCGGTATTGAGACAGCAAGGAAAATCCGCAATGCAGTCGGAGATGATGTGCCAATTATTATCCTCACTGCATATGATTGGACAGATATTGAGGAAGAGGCAAAAAAAGCGGGCATCACGGCATTCTGCGCAAAACCGCTCTTTATGTCTGATTTGAAGTCTGCACTGCTATCCGCCAATAACCTGTTGGAGAAGAAAGAATCTGCAGCAAACTGGACGTTAGCAGATTTTAGCGGTAAGCGCCTCCTGCTGGTAGAAGATGTGGAAATGAACCGTGAAATTGCAGAAGTCATTCTCACGGAAGCAGGTTTTGTAGTGGAGAGTGCGCCTGATGGAACAGATGCAGTAAGCATGGTCAATAAATCCGAGGAATACTATTACGATGCTATTCTGATGGATATACAGATGCCGATTATGGATGGGTACGAGGCGACCAGAACCATTCGTAATATGTCGAGAAAGGATGTTAAGACAATGCCGATTCTTGCTATGACGGCTAATGCATTAGAAGAAGATAAGGAAGCGGCTATTAAGCATGGTATGGATGCCCACATTGCCAAGCCTATTGATACAGAGATTCTCATAGAGGAGCTTAAAAAATTCCTTGGTTAGAGAATTTGTTCTCATAAGAATACTAGGTCTGGAAATCATTTATTGAATTTGACACGCTTATAAAAATACCCACATGGGAACGTTATTTCTGAGAAATGAAGTTCCGTGTGGGTATTTTTTATAAATTTATCGTTTTGTTTTGGCAAATCCAGCTGTTTATTCCATCTTGCTTTTGAACAAGGCTGCTTTTACCACCCCCTTAGGGTCTTTTATCAGCAGAATTACAAGCCAGATAATCAGTCCAAATGCAACAACAGATAATCCAAGATATAAATCATTGAGCATATCTGCAGGAGCAGGGGTAAAATATGCCTCACGAATCTGGGCGTATTCAAATAGAGAATCAATGAACCACATAAGAGAAGCTCCCCAGTACATCCAGCACAAGATGCCGACATTCATCTGGCTTTTGGGAGCGTTCCTGTACCAGATAACGGTACAAATGATGGCCGCAAAGACAGTTGTAAGTAAGGTCATGCCCAATCCCCCTATTTAGCTGGTGGTAAAGACTGCGCTGATTTAACAGCTTTCTTTTCCATCATATTTGAGGCAGCGAGCATCACACCCCAGACAGCTGTTACAAGCACGGTCATTGAAATGCCGGCGGTAGCCATTTCATTCAGCATTTCTGCAGCTTCTGCGGGATTGCCGGCAGCCGTCAGGAATGGAAACCATGGTGCGACTTCCCCATGCCATACATGTTCAAAGGCAAGCAGTGCAGAACCGCCCCAAAGCAATTTGTTAAGCCATTTTAATTTCTGGGAAAAGGGAATCTTTACGGCTTCTGTAGAAGTGACGCCATCTAAGCTGATATGTACAGTTTCCGGCGTGGATTCCTTTCTCTGTAATACTTTTGTTGCAGCGGTAGTAATCACAGCCTCCGCTGCCGGAACTAAGAAACAACCCATTTTTTATCCTCCTGAATTTCATAATAGTTTTGGAATATAGAAATTTATTTTATTCTATCGTCAGGGGTCATGTTTGTCAAGGGATAAGGGGGATTTTCGCTATCTTTGGGATGATAAAATATCTGAGAGTTTATTGACATATGTTAGCTATATGCTATACTTCGGATGGATTTTGTCAATGGGCAGATATCAGTTTAGATAGGGGGATTGTCATGGCAGCAACAGGAAATGAGAAAACAATTGTGAAGGGGAAAACAACGGATACGGCAATCCTTGTGGTCAGTTTCGGCACAAGCTGCAATGAAAACAGAGAACGCACAATTGGAGCTATAGAGAACTCCATTCAGAAAGCCTTTCCGGAATATGATGTCAGAAGGGCATTTACCAGTCGGATAATTCTTGATAAGTTAAAAGTGCGTGACGGATTGGAGATTGATAATGTTGAGCAAGCGTTGGACAGGATGGCAGCAGACGGTATTAAAAAGCTTGTTGTTCAGCCCACACATTTGCTTGCTGGGCTTGAGTACACGGATTTGGCAAATATTTTGCACAAATATGAGCATAAGTTTGAATTGGCTGTGTTGGGAAAACCCTTGCTTTCAGATACTGCAGATTATGAGGCAGTGATTAAGGCGATTACGGACCAAACATCGTCTTATGATGACGGACAGACCGCAATCTGCTATCTGGGTCATGGTACGAAGGCAGACGCCAATCACGCTTATGAAATACTTCAGCAGAAGCTGAAAACAGCAGGATTTGCAAATTATTATATAGGAACGGTGAAAGCGGAGCCTAATTTGCGTGATATTATCACAGCAGTCAAGAAAAATGCTTCTTACAAAAAAATCCTTTTAAAGCCGTTGATGGTAGTTGCAGGCAGCCACGCCAACTATGATATGGATGGAAAAGGGGGATTTTCCTGGCGGACAGTCTTAGAGGAAGAGGGATATTGTGTGGAGTGCTGTTTTGAGGGGCTTGGGCAACTGGCAGATATTCAGGATATTTATGTAATGCATATCCGGAAAGCTGTCGCTACAGCCAATTTGGTGAACTGTGTCAGGAATTGTAACTTTACCGCGCAATAAAAATATGGTATTCTGATAGTGTCGTTTTATTAATTTATATTTTAGGAAAGGTAGGAAGATTATGGAATATACTTATAAGACAAAGGGGACTTGTTCAAGCCAGATTAGTTTGAATATTGAAGGGAATGTTGTAACGAATGTTACTTTTACGGGAGGCTGCAACGGCAACCTGAAAGCGATACCGCGCCTTGTAGATGGATGGACAGTGGAACAGATTGAGGAAAAATTGTCCGGGCTTCAATGCGGGGTCAAACAGACTTCCTGCGGGGACCAGCTGGCAAAAGCCTGCCGGGCAGCGTATGAAGCTCAGAAATAGTGATGGGCGTGGCAGAGCAATTTGGCAAAATGTGGGAATAGATGAATTTTTGTCGAAAATATAAAAAAACTGTAGAAATAGATATAGAATATGGTATACTTTACTATATAAAATTTAAAAGAAAGTGGGGCACGAGAAATGGGTTTCATGACATTTAAGGGCGGCGTTCATCCGCACGACGGAAAAGAATTCTCCAAAGACAAGCCGATACGTGAGATTTTACCCAAAAGTGAACTGGTATTTCCTGTTTCCCAGCATATTGGGGCGCCGGCAAGCCCGGTTGTCGCTGTAGGTGATACTGTGCTGAGAGGGCAGAAAATTGCAGAGGCAGGCGGTTTCGTATCTGCACCAATCTACTCTTCCGTATCCGGTAAAGTGAAAGCAATCCAACCGCGCAGAGGTGCAGTAGGGGATATGGTGAATTCCATTATTATTGAGAACGATGGAGAGATGAAGGAAGTGGAATTTTCACCGGTCAGCGATGTAAAGTCTCTTTCTAAAGAAGACATTATCAACAAAGTGAAAGAGGCAGGCGTTGTAGGTATGGGAGGCGCAGGTTTCCCGACGCATGTAAAGTTATCGCCGAAAGAACCGGAGAAGATAGAGTACATAATTGCCAACTGTGCAGAATGTGAGCCGTATCTGACGGCAGACTACCGGCGTATGCTGGAGAATCCGAAAGAGTTAATAGAGGGTATGCGGATTGTCCTGCAGCTGTTTGATAATGCCAAGGGTCTGTTTGGTATTGAGGACAATAAGCCGGACTGTATTCAGAAAATGCAGGAACTTACCAAAGATGAACCTCGCATGGAAGTCTGTCCATTAAAGACAAAATATCCGCAGGGCGGTGAGCGTCAGCTGATATATGCAACTACCAAGCGGGAAATTAATTCTACCATGCTTCCGGCAGATGCAGGCTGTATTGTAGATAACGTAGAGACATTGATTTCTGTTTATAATGCAGTAAAACTTGGTAAGCCGGTTATGAACCGTATCTTTACAGTCACTGGCGATGCGGTTGCGGAGCCCGGAAACTTTAATATCTGCCTTGGTATGAGTTATGCAGAGGTGTTAGAAGAGGCGGGCGGTTTTAAAGTTCAGCCGCAAAAGGTTATTTCCGGCGGTCCGATGATGGGATTTTCCATGTTTGGTCTGGATATTCCGACTACTAAGACGTCGTCCTCCTTGCTTTGTCTTGCCAAAGATGATGTTTCGGCAAGCGAGACTACGGCTTGTATTAACTGCGGGCGTTGCGTATCGGCCTGCCCGGAGCAGATTATTCCCACCAGACTGGCAAAGATGGCCAATCATGGTGAGATGGGGGAATTTGAGAAATGGAACGGCATGGAGTGTATTGAGTGCGGAAGCTGCAGTTATATTTGTCCGGCCAAGATCCCCCTTGCACAGTCAATCAGAACGATGAAAAAGCAGATTCTCGCAGAGAGAAGAAAGAAAAAATAAATGGAAAAGCAATTTAAATACCCCGTAGCGGGCAGGTGTTGTTTTGAACCGTTGTCCGCGGGAATAGAGAGAGAAAGAGGTGTCTTATTGTGAGTGATTTATATAATGTATCATCATCATCGCATGTCCGTGATAAAGATACATCCGCCAGAATTATGCTTTATGTAATCATCGCGTTACTGCCGGCAACTGTTTTTGGCGTTATCAATTTCGGAATCCGTGCGTTGGCGCTGGTTTTAGTCTGTGTTGCAGTCTGTGTGGCTTCTGAGTGGGTTTTTGAGAAGCTGATACATAAAAAGAGTACCATCAATGATTTCAGTGCAGTGGTGACAGGTCTTTTGCTGGCATTAAATCTGCCTCATACGCTGCCAATCTGGCAGGCAGTTTTAGGCAGCGTATTTGCGATTATCATCGTTAAAATGCTGTTCGGAGGTCTGGGTCAGAATTTTATGAACCCTGCGTTGGGCGCAAGATGTTTCCTGCTGGTATCATTTGCAGGGACAATGACAAGTTATACATACGATGGCGTTACCGGGGCAACGCCTTTGGCGTTGATAAGAAATGGTGAGGCTGTGGATACGATGAAAATGTTTCTGGGAACTACAGCGGGAACCATTGGCGAGACCAGCGTAATTGCTATTCTGGTTGGGGCAATTATCCTGATTATGTTAGGTGTTATCGATTTAAGGATTCCAGCCAGCTATATCATTTCTTTCGCTGTGTTCATCCTGTTATTTGGCGGACATGGGTTTGATATGAATTATCTGACCGCGCAGCTTTGCGGCGGCGGTTTGATGCTGGGTGCATTTTTCATGGCAACCGATTATGTGACTTCTCCGATAACCCCGACAGGCAAAATTGTATTTGGAATCCTGCTGGGCGTTCTTACCGGGTTATTCCGCGTTTTCGGCGCTAATGCCGAGGGAGTTTCCTTTGCTATTATTTTAGGCAACCTTTTGGTGCCGATTATTGAGAAGTTTACAATTCCAAGGGCATTTGGTCAGAAAAAGGAGGTAAAGCAGCATGAATAAGAAGATTGTACATGACGCGTTGATTTTAACTGCCTTTACCCTGGTACTGGGATTTTTGCTTGGCGCAGTCTATGAAATTACCAAAGGGCCTATTGCGGCGGCAGAGAAAGCAGCATTGGATGAAGCTTACAAAGTCGTGTTTGCGGATGCAGCGTCCTTTGAGGAGGATACAGCGTTCAATGCGGCAAGCGCTGCCGAAGTCATTGCCGCAAGTGAGTTTCCCAATGATGAGATTACAGCGGTAAATAAAGCAGTCGATGCCTCCGGCAATGTGCTGGGCTATGTTATCAACGTTACTTCTCATGAAGGAAGCCAGGCAGATATTTCATTTTCTGTTGGTATCACGAATGAAGGTGTTTTGAATGGATATTCTATCACGTCCATCAGCGAGACGCCAGGTCTCGGAGTGTTGGTACAGGAAGAGCCATTCTATTCCCAGTTTGAAGGAAAGGCGGAGGAGACCTATACAGTGGTAAAATCTGCTCCGGCAGCAGAAAATGAAATTCAGGCGGTCACAGGTGCAACCATTTCTTCCAGGGCAGTCACCAATGGCGTCAATGCATGTCTGGTATATTTCAGAGAGGCTTTGCAGGGAGGTAATTAAGTATGAATAAGTATACAGAACGTTTATATAACGGTATTATCAAAGAAAATCCAACGTTTGTGCTGATGTTGGGTATGTGTCCTACGTTGGCGGTAACTTCCTCCGCAATCAATGGTATAGGTATGGGACTTTCCACAACAGTGGTGCTTGTAATGTCCAATCTGCTGATTTCCATGTTCCGTAAGGTAATCCCGAACGGTGTGCGTATGCCGGCATACATAGTCGTAGTAGCATCCCTTGTTACAATTGTACAGTTTGTCATGCAGGCGTATACGCCGGCCCTCTCCGCATCTTTGGGCGTGTATATTCCCTTGATTGTTGTTAACTGTATCATTCTCGGAAGAGCCGAGAGTTACGCTTCTAAGAATTTCATTATGCCGTCTATTTTTGATGGTATCGGTATGGGGCTTGGATTTACGGTTGGCCTTACCTTTATCGGTCTGATTCGTCAGATTCTGGGAGCAAATCTTGGAATTACTGTATTTATTATGGCTCCTGGAGCATTTTTAGTTCTTGCATTTTTAGTTGCAGGCATGAACATTGTCAGAGATAAAATGGAAAAGAAGGGCAAGCCCTTAGCAGCGCCCTCAGGATGCCTTACCGGAGACTGTGCAAGCTGTACGCAGTCTGCAATGTGTACCGGGAAATTAGCATCGTCCGCGAAAAGCTCGGAAGAATAGGAGGCAGAATAGATGAAAGAATTATTGATGATTGCAATCGGCTCTGCCATTGTAAATAATGTAGTGTTAAGCCAGTTCCTTGGAATCTGCCCATTTCTGGGAGTTTCCAAGAAGACAAATACTGCGGCCGGCATGGGCGGCGCAGTTATCTTCGTTATTACGCTGGCATCGTTTGTTACCGGTTTGATTTACCAATTTATCCTCACACCGTTCCATGTGGAATATATGCAGACCATCGTGTTTATCCTCGTGATTGCATCCCTGGTACAGTTTGTGGAAATGTTCTTAAAGAAGAATATGCCCCCATTGTATGAATCTTTGGGTGTATACCTTCCGCTGATTACTACCAACTGTGCAGTATTGGGTGTTGCGCTGACCAATGTGACCAAAGGTTATAACTTACTGCAGGGTGTGGTAAACGGTCTGGCTACATCTATAGGATTTTTCATCGCCATAGTGATAATGGCGGGCCTCCGTGAAAAAATTGAGTACAATGATATACCGAAACGTTTTCAGGGAACGGCAATTGTGTTGATTACAGCCAGCTTGATGTCAATCGCCTTCATGGGATTCTCAGGGATGATATAGTTTTACAGTTCAGCCATCCTCTGCATAATGGGCGAATCGTGCTTGCATGGATGAGCACATTATGCAGAGGATGAGTGGAGCGCCTTTTTATGAGCAAAGTTAGCTTTAGACCGGAGGTCGTACAGCGGGAAAGCAACGTAGTTGCCTTTGCGAATGGCGTGTCTGAACTGTTAAAAATTAAGGAGGAAAAAAACATGAATATAGGAGCAATTATCATTGCCGCCCTGGTAGTGGGCGGAAGCGGTATCCTGCTTGGCTTATTCCTGGGAATTTTCGGGGAAAAGTTCAAAGTAGAGGTAGATGAGAGGGAAGAAGCTATCATGGGCGTCCTTCCTGGCAATAATTGTGGTGGCTGCGGATATGCAGGATGTTCTGGTCTTGCGGCAGCTATTGTAAAAGGAGAAGCGCCGGTCAATCAATGTCCCGTGGGCGGGGCTCCCATAGCTGCACAGATAGGCGAGATTATGGGAGTTGCTGCCGAGGAGGGAGCAAGAAAGGTAGCATTTGTTAAATGTGCCGGCGACTGCGAAAAAGCAAAACAGGATTATAAATATACAGGCGTGGAGGATTGCGCATCTATGGCATTTATCCCCAATGGCGGACCGAAAGGATGCAATTACGGATGTCTTGGGTATGGGAGCTGTGTGAAAGCATGTCCGTTTGATGCCGTACATATTGTCAATGGAATTGCCGTGGTAGACAAGGAGGCTTGTAAGGCCTGCGGTAAATGTGTGGCAGCTTGTCCGAAGAACCTGATTGAACTGATTCCTTACGATGCTAAGAATAAGGTACAGTGCAATTCTAAGGACAAAGGCAAAGACGTTATGGCAGCTTGTTCCGTTGGATGTATTGGCTGTCACCTCTGTGAAAAGAACTGTCCGGAGGGTGCGGTTACAGTTACAGACAATATTGCGCATATTGATTATGAGAAATGTACTGGCTGCGGCGCCTGCGCAGAGAAATGTCCTAAGAAAATTATCAGTAGTTAACATGAGGAGGAACCCGGCGAGCTGGGAGGAGTCCTGATGTTGTGTCCTGAGGTTTAGCAGCGGTCACGATAATGTAAATCGAAGAGTTAATGTACCAGGCAGTTTTATAATGAGAAAGCGGAAAATGCCGATAAAAGCACTTTTCGCTTTCTTATTCTGTGAGAAACCATTGCAATTTCTCAATGGGATAAAGGAGATAGAAGATGAGATACACCGGATATGAACAAATATGGATGTTTTTAATATATAGTTTTTTGGGTTGGTGCCTGGAAGTTATTTATGCAGCGGCGGGGCATAAGAAGTTTGTAAACCGGGGAGTTCTCAATGGAATTTTATGCCCGGTTTACGGATTTTCCATGGTGTTCATGTTAGTGTTTATGGATTCCCTGAAAGGAAAATGGTTTTATCTGTTTCTGGGGTGCACAATAATTGGAACAGTGACAGAGCTTATCACAGGTCTGGCATTGGAAAAAATTTTTCATCTGCGTTTGTGGAATTATTCAGAAAAAAAGTTTCAGGCAGGAGGTTACATTTGTGTTACGGCCTCGCTTGTCTGGGGGCTGCTGGGACTGATTGCAGTAGACTTTATAAATCCATTTTTTATTATGATAATCCGTAGGGTTCCTGGGCTTCCGGGCATGGTATTGTTGATTGTTTCGTTGGTGATTCTCGCTGCGGATACCGTAACTACCACCGCTGCTTTATTGAAAATAAAAAATCAAAATCCGGCATTTTTGGAGATTGCCGAAGGATTCACCCAAGCGTCAAAATCTTTAGAGGGGTTTATTGTCAGGTTAGTGCATCGGAGGGTGAATCGGGCATATCCAAGTCTGAAGCAGCAGGAAGAAGAGGCGGAACAGGAGCGGGTCTGTCGAAAAACAGTGTTTGCTTACGGCTGCAGCTTTTGTAAAGTGTTTTGGATTTTTATGCTGGGGGCATTTCTGGGAGATTTGACAGAGACGGTGTTCTGTCGTTTCTCCATGGGAAGTTGGATGAGCCGTAGCAGTGTAGTATATGGAACGTTCAGTCTGGTTTGGGGATTTGGCGTGGCAGGGATAACCATTCTTTTGTATCGTTACCGTAATCAGGAAGACCGGTATATCTTTCTGGCAGGGACTCTGCTTGGCGGTGCGTATGAATATGTATGCAGTGTATTTACAGAGTTAGCTTTTGGTACGGTATTTTGGGATTACAGCAAAATTCCCTTTAATTTGGGCGGACGAATCAATCTTCTGTTCTGCTTTTTCTGGGGAATTGCCGCCTGGGTATGGATGAAACTGCTCTATCCAAAGGTTTCAGCGTGGATTGAAAAAATCCCTAAAAAGACTGGAAACTGGCTTACATGTTTTACGCTCATTTTCATGATAATAAATGTGTTGCTGTCCGGTCTTGCTTTGAACCGGTACAGTGAGCGCGCCTGTGGCATCACAGCTGATAATGGAGTTGAAATCTGGATTGATGAAAGATTCTCAGATGAGCGGATGGAGCGGATTTATCCCAGTGCAAAGATACGGAGACAGCAGAAAAAACAAAAACAGAAGCAGATGTAATTTATAGAAAGCAGGAGTATTATTTTATGGAGTCAAAAGAATATTTCAGTAAGAAAAAGCGGGTAGTTGTCAAAATAGGCTCTTCCTCTATCAATCATGAGGAGACGGGAAAACTGAATTTTACAAAGCTGGAAAAGCTGGTACGGGAATTGTGCGATATCCGCAACCAGGGAATAGACGTGTGCCTCGTAAGTTCTGGCGCGATAGCCGTTGGGCGTCAGGTTATGGGATTTGTGGAACGCCCCCAGGATATTTCCACGAAACAGGCGTGTGCGGCGGTTGGACAGGCAAGGCTGATGATGACGTATCAGAAAATGTTTGCTGAATATCACCAGACTGTTGGACAGGTATTGATGACCAAAGGAACAATGCTTGACAACGTCTCACGCAAGAATGCACAGAATACGTTTGAAGAACTGTTTCGTCTGGGTGTGATTCCCATTGTCAATGAAAATGATACTGTATCCACTTATGAAATGCGGTTTGGTGACAATGACAGCCTGTCCGCGATTGTCGCAGCATTGGCAGGAGCAGATTTGCTGATTCTTCTCTCAGACATTGATGGACTGTTTACTGATGACCCCAGGCAAAATGCGGATGCCAAATTAATACAGGTTGTTGAAAATTTGGACAAGAACATTATTTCTATGGGCAAGGGCACGACCGGGAGCGATGTTGGTACCGGCGGCATGGAGACGAAGCTGATAGCAGCGGAAATTGCCACGCGTTCAGGTGCGGACATGATTATTGCCAATGGGGAAGATGTAGGGATTCTGCACAGGATTTTTGGGGGGAAATTTAAAGGAACGCTGTTCAAAGAGCATTATGATGAGGACTTTTATATCGCAGATTTTATAGAACAAAGTATGGACTAAAAAGTTACTAAAGTAAATTTAGTAACTTTTTATAAATATGTCATAGAACTTTCCATATACTTTTGTTACCAAAATCCCCCATAACGAAGCTATCGCCGTTATGAGGGATTTGATATTACCGATTACGAATTGCAAATACTGGGAGACCGTCTTTCATAGGACGCTGACACTCACCAGCAACCAGGGGAGCAGCATAATCTATGAATTCCTGGCTCAGGTTGGAACCGTCATCTGTAATCCACTCAAGTGGAACGGTCTTTTCCTTATTGCAGACATCGTTTACATCTACCAAAGCACATTCCATGCCATACGCGCCATCTTTGCGGTTGAAAGCAATCATGTAGCCAGTCTCGCCTTTAAGGGCAGCCTGTACGGCAAAAGAACCAGCCGTAACGGCTTCTTCTAAGTCTGTAGCGGAAAGGCAGTTGGAAGAACAACGCTGGCTGACATTGAACTCCACGGAACGAACCTTGACGCCGAGTTCTTTCTTGACAAGGGACTGCAGGTAAGAGCCGCAGCCATTTAAAATCTTATGTCCGAACTGGTCAACAGCAGTCTCTACAGAGTCTTCGCTGATGAAGTTGCCCTCTGCATCTTTCAGTCCCTCAGAAACGCAGACAGTAACATGTTTATGTTCATCAATTGCTGCTTTCAGTTGTTTTATGAATTTCTCCTCAGAGAAAGGAACTTCTGGTAAGTAAATTAAGAGCGGATTGGGATCTTTCTCGCATCTTGCAAGAATGGAGGAAGCTGCCAGCCATCCAGCGTGGCGGCCCATTATCTCAATAATCATCACGTTTGGCTTGTCATATGCTTCAGAATCACGGTTGATTTCGCGGACAGAAGAAGCTACGAATTTCGCAGCGCTGCCGAATCCGGGGGTATGGTCGGTAAGAACCAAATCGTTATCGATTGTTTTAGGCACGCCCATTACACGGATATCACTGTTGACAGAAGCAGCGTAACGAGACAGTTTGCTTACGGTGTCCATGGAGTCGTTGCCGCCGCAGTAGAAGAAGTAACCGATATTTAACTCCTCAAATTTCTTGAACAACTCTGGATAAACTGGATCAGATAAATCCTCCGGCAGTTTGTAGCGGCAAGAACCAAGGAAAGCGCCCGGCGTGGTTTTTAAAGCAGCAAGCTCGTCCTTTGTCATATCTGTGTCCATGTCCATATATTGACCGCCAAGGAATCCCTCAATTCCATGCACCATGCCATATACTTTGCCAATCTGTTCTGTGCTTTTCAGTCCCTCTGTTACAACGCCGTACAGGCTTCCGTTGATAACGGCAGTAGGTCCTCCAGACTGTCCGACAATAAGATTTTTCATTTTTGTTCTCCTTTCGTTTGAAAAATATATTACTAGGGAAATACTGATTAAATCATTATTTCCCTAGATACTCCGTTGGATGCGCACGGATTTGCAATGGAAATATGCTGCTTCGCAGCGCAAATCCGGCGCGGGAAACGCTTTAATCAGCGTTTCCCTAGATATATGATAGACGAAAATGCTTGGAATTTCAAGCCAAAAGGAGTAGAATGGTTATAAAATATGTTTCAGTCCACATTCTGTGCCGTTCTATGCGGTGGACCATCCGTGGGCTGTTGCAAATACAAAGAGAGGGTTTTATGGAACAGAAAAAAATTGACAGAATTAATGACCTGGCAAGAAAATCAAAAGCGGAAGGCTTAACAGAAGAGGAAAAAAAAGAACAGGCGCTGCTGCGTCAGGAATATATAGCGATTGTGCGCAGAAACCTGCGCGGGCAGCTGAATAACATTGATGTTATAAATCCAGATGGGAGCATCGAAAATTTAGGAGAAAAATTTGGCAGAACAGAAGAAAATTGAGGAAGAGAAACGAAAAATCCGGTCAGAAGCAAGGCAAAACAGGGATTCGCTGTCTCAGGCACAGATTAGGCTCTGGTCTGAGATGATTTGTGAAAATTTGCAGGCACA
Source organism: uncultured Lachnospiraceae bacterium (assembly GCA_910585895.1). Classification (GTDB taxonomy): domain Bacteria; phylum Bacillota; class Clostridia; order Lachnospirales; family Lachnospiraceae; genus Petralouisia. The sequence continues at coordinate 3,809 of CAJUHY010000057.1, read as the reverse complement.
GCCTTTTTTTCGGGCAGCAGAGACAGTTTATTTTTATTATCCGCTGGGAAGCGAAGTAAACTTGCTGCCGTTGGCACAGAAAGCCCTGGATTTAGGCAAACAGGCAGCGTTTCCCCGGGTGGACGGCAATGATATGGCATTTTATCAGGTATCTGGTTTGGAAGAGTTTGCCGAGGGGGCGTTCCATGTAATGGAACCTGTTGGTAACGATGTTATGGATGTGGCGGCTGCTCTGGTATTTGTCCCAGGACTTGTTTTTGACAGAAAGGGGAACCGCATGGGATATGGGAAAGGATATTATGACAGGTATTTTGCCAGATATCCAGGCTGCCGAAAGGTTGGCATCTGCTATGGAATGCAGATGGGCGCTCAGGCGCCTTGCGGAGAGTTTGATATCCCTATGGATATGGTGTTTACCGAATGTGGAGCGCAAATAAAATGAAAATGGAGGAATAATGATGTCAGACCTTACTTTGGAAGAAATTGGACAGAAAGCGAAAACTGCGGAGGCGGAGCTGCGGGTACTGCCTACCAGCCAGAAAAATAAAGCATTGACAACGGCAGCTGATTATCTGATGGCGAATATGAAGGTATTATTAGAAGCAAATGCCACAGATATCGCTCAGGCAAAGGAAAATCACATGGCTCCTGCGCTGGTAGACCGGCTGCTGCTTACAGAGGCGAGAATTGCACAGATGGCAGAGGGGCTGCGCCAGATTGCTGAATTGGAAGATCCTATAGGGGAAGTGCTGTCCATGAAGCAGCGTCCGAACGGATTGCTCATCGGGCAGAAGCGTGTGCCGCTTGGCGTAATCGGAATAATTTATGAATCGCGCCCCAATGTGACGGCAGATGCTTTCGGACTTTGTTTTAAAGCTGGGAATGTAGTGATTTTAAGAGGCGGAAAAGATGCCATCCATTCTAATCATGCCATTACCAGGACGCTGCAGGATGCCTTGCACAAGTGCAAACTTCCTCAGGAAGCAATCAGTCTCATCATGGATACCAGCCATGAGACGGCAGAAAAGTTTATGAAATTGAATGATTATGTAGATGTGCTGATTCCCAGGGGAGGCGCAGGGCTTATCCGCACGGTTGTAGAACATGCCACAGTGCCTGTAATCGAGACCGGGACCGGAAATTGCCATATTTATGTAGATGAAACGGCAGATCTTGATATGGCTGTAGAGATTATTTTCAACGCCAAGACGCAGCGGATTGGCGTCTGCAATGCCTGTGAATCTCTGGTTGTCCACGAGAAAGTAAAGGATTTGCTGCTGCCAAGGCTGGTACAGAAATTAAGCGAAAAAAATGTTGAGGTGCGTGGGGATATTGCAAGCTGCAGCGCCTGCAGCGACATAGTAAGCGCTAAGGAAGAAGACTGGGGAACAGAATATCTTGATTATATTTTATCTGTCAAGACAGTGGCAAATATTGAAGAAGCTATTGCACATATCAACAAATATAATACGGGTCATTCCGAAGCAATTATTACGAAAGATTACAATAACTCCCGAAAATTTCTCGATGAAATCGATGCTGCCGCAGTATACGTCAACGCATCTACGCGGTTTACAGATGGGTTTGAATTCGGATTTGGCGGAGAGATAGGAATCAGTACGCAGAAACTTCATGCCAGAGGTCCCATGGGGCTGAAAGAACTTACCAGTACAAAATATATTATTTATGGAAATGGGCAGGTGAGACCGTAATATGGACAGTTCTATTCAAATACTTTCTGAGCCGCAGATTACACGAGAGCTATTCCAACATTTTAACCGCCGTCAGGAGGTATCAAAATGTTGGCAGCGTGAGCAGGGGTTATGGGTGTTAAATGAAGTTTCGTTTATCGAAGACTGGAGTGAATCCCAATATCAATTTCTGGTAAAGTGCCTGAAAAATACCGTCCATACAAGAGGACTTGTACTGGGGGCCTTTACACAGGAGAAACTGATAGGTTTTGCTTCCGTGGAGAGCCGGCGTTTCGGTTCAAGGAAGCAATATGTACAACTGTCCTGTATCCATGTATCGAGCGAATGCCGTGGACATGGGCTGGGGAAAAAGCTGTTTCGGTTTGCCAGCCTGGGAGCAAAGAAAATGGGTGCAGAGAAACTCTATATTTCTGCACACCCCGCCCAGGAGACACAGGCGTTTTACCATATGCTTGGCTGCGTGGAGGCAGACGAATATGATGGGGATTTGGCAGAGCCATACAGTTGCCAGCAGGAATACAAATTGTATGACTGCCAGTTGGAATATACATTGAAAGATTAATGGTTGGAAAGGAAAAACATGTTTCAGGAAATAGATTGGGATAAAATTAAGATAGAATCAGAACCGCCCAAGGAAGAACCGCAGCGTCAATATTATTTTATGGCAAAATGCCGTCAATTTACAAAGCAGTTTAAGGCAGAGCATGGGCGTGTTCCCATGGCTCATGTGCAGAACTATGGCTGCCAGATGAATGCCCGGGATTCTGAAAAACTGACGGGCATTCTGGAGGCTATGGGATATGAGATAACAGATTCTGAGGAAGCTGATTTTGTAATTTACAATACATGCACTGTGCGGGAGAATGCCAACAATAAAGTCTGGGGACGGCTCGGTTATCTGAATGCTTATAAGAAGAAGCATCCGCATATGAAAATTGCCCTCTGCGGCTGTATGATGCAGGAGACAGAGGTCATAGAGAAAATAAAAAAGAGTTACCGCTTTGTAGACATTGTCTTTGGAACGCACAATATCTACAAGTTTGCGGAACTTATGCATACTGCCTTACAGCAAAATGATATGGTGATTGATATCTGGAAAGATACAGATAAAATTGTTGAAGATTTGCCGGTTGAACGCAAATATGCATTTAAATCCGGGGTAAATATTATGTTTGGCTGCAATAATTTCTGCAGTTATTGTATCGTTCCCTATGTCAGGGGGCGGGAGAGGAGTCGCAAGCCGCAGGATATTCTGCGGGAAATTGAGCGTTTGGCGGCAGACGGTGTGGTGGAGGTTATGCTTTTGGGGCAAAATGTCAATTCCTATGGTAAGACTCTGGATGAACCCATGACGTTTGCCCAATTGCTGCAGGAAGTCGAAAAGATAGAGGGAATTAAACGCATCCGCTTTATGACATCTCATCCGAAGGATCTTTCAGATGAGTTAATTGAGGTTATGGGTAAATCCCACAAAATATGCAATCACCTGCATTTGCCGCTGCAGTCTGGAAGCAGCCGCATTTTAAAGGAGATGAACCGTCACTACGACAAAGAGCAATACCTTGCGCTGGTGGCAAAAATACGTGCAGCTGTCCCGAACATTGCCCTGACTACAGATATCATTGTGGGATTTCCAGGAGAAACGGAGGAAGATTTTTCAGAGACCATGGACGTAGTAAGGAAGGTTGGCTATGAGAGTGCCTTTACTTTTATCTATTCCAAACGAACTGGAACTCCGGCGGCAGTTAAGGAGGAGCAGATTCCTGAGGACGTAGTCAAAGACCGTTTTGACAGGTTATTAAAGGAAGTGCAGCGCTGCTCTGCAGCGCGGGCAGAAGCTTTAACTGGAAGGTTGGATGAAGTTCTGGTAGAAGAGGTGAATGAACAGGATGATACCCTGGTTAGCGGAAGGCTGGGGAATAATTTTATTGTCCATTTTCCAGGGAGCAGAGATATGATAGGAAAGATTGTCAAGGTGAAGCTGAAAGAGTGCAAAGGCTTTTATTATTATGGAGAATTGGCCGGGCAGGAGAGGTGACAGAATGTATTCATATATGAAAGGTGAACTGGTTGAGATTTTGGAGGATACCATTGTAC
>CAJUHY010000056.1 GCA_910585895.1 uncultured Lachnospiraceae bacterium | reverse complement strand
CTATTCCGACATATAAGAATTTCTAAAGAGATAATCTAATTTTACCAATAATTTTCAATAACAATTATACAATTTCTACCGAACCAAAACAAAAGTTGTTACAATGTATAGGTGAAAGGGCAAACAGCCTGAAAGACGTCTGTAAGGCATGGCAATATGCCGTTGGAGGAAACAATGAACAGAGTACAACTGGAACAATGCATCCATGAGTATGGAAAAGATATCTATACATTCTGCAGTCGAATTACCGGAAGCCGGCAGGAAGCGGAGGACCTTTATCAGGATACTTTTTTAAAGGCAGTGGAACAGGAAGAAAAGATTGAGTTTAAACAAAATCCCAGAAGCTATCTGATATCCGTTGCGCTTCGCATTTGGAAAAACCGTAGGCGTAAATTTGCCTGGCGGCAGCGAATTGCCGGAATTTGTACACTCACAGAGGAGACAGTAAAAGGAGAATCCATAATTCAGGAAAATTCTGCAGAAGCTGAGGTGCTGCGGCAGGAACTGGAAATGCAGGTGAGAAGGGCAGTGGGAAATCTGCCGGAGAAATACCGTATTCCAGTGTACCTTTATTATACCCTCCAGTTTTCAGTGGAGGAAATTGCAAATGTAATGGAAATTCCCAAGGGAACGGTAAAAAGCCGGCTTCACAAGGCAAGAGCCTTGTTAAAAAAAGAATTGGAGGTTGTTTTGGATGAGATGTGATATGGAACAGTTATTAAGAAAAGCCCTTTCCTCCAAGGAAGAGCCAGACTACTGGTTAAACCAAAGGATAATTCAAAAAATTCAGGAAAAGGAGAGCGAGACTATGAGTGAAAAAAATAGAAGATTAAGAATCCCGGCAGCAGCCATGATTGCAGCAGTAGTAATTGTGGCAGGTTCCGTCTCTGCATATGCGGCATGGAGATACCTGACCCCGGAACAGGTGGCACAGACGGCAGAAGACCAGAAACTTGCAGCGGCATTTGAGGGTGAAGATGCAGTGGCGGTTAACGCTGTTCAGGAATATGGCAATTACCGGATAACTTTGTTGGGAATCGTGTCAGGGAAAAATCTTAGTCAATATGCCGGTTGGGATGAGAACGGAGATGTGTTAGACGACAGGACTTATGTAGTTACGGCAATTGAAAACGCGGATGGCACGCCAAGGCCGGATACCAGTGAGGATGGCTATGGAGAAGAACCATTTTTTGTATCGCCTTTGATAGAAGGGCTGAATCCGGCAATTTATAATAGTGTTACCATGAACGGCAGCTATTTTGAGATAGTGCAAAATGGCGTCCAGTACCGAATTGCAGAGTGCAATAACGTGGAAATGTTTGCAGACCGCCAGGTATATCTCTGCGTTAATGACGGAAGTTTTTATAACAACGAGGCATATCTGTATAACGAAACAAGCGGTAGTATCAAAAGAAACGAAGAGTATCAGGGAGTGAACGCTTTATTTATATTGCCGTTGGACAAGAGCAAGGCGGATAAGGAGGCAGCGGATAAATATGTAAAAGAGTTTGAGAAGGAATGGAATCAAGAGGCGGATTCTGCGGGAACTGGCGCTGAGGAGACAAAAGGTGAGGAGTCCGAGGGAGAAGGCTTTTTATCACAGGTATCTAAGAAGATAGAAAACTGGAAGCAGGAAGATTTTGATAAGAATGCCAAGCTGATAAAAGAGATGGAGATTGCCCCCAATGAAGATGGAGACTTTGAATATGAATATGAAATAGAAAATGAGGGTGCAGGTTCCAAGGGTACTCTGGGAATGGAGATGTTATCTGAACGAGATGACGGAAATATGGCGAAGTTCCGTTCTATTATTAGCGGTGACAGCCCACAGTCAGCGTATATTGAGACATATACACTGAAAGAAGATGGGAATATGGTTTTGCGGGTATACTGTTACAATGAGTAGTAGCCTGCTGTCTATGGCAGGAAAATTTTCACTGGAAAATATAATAGCAGATAATTCCTGATAGGGTTCGGGTGTCAGACGAGGTTTTTAAGTCGTCTTTGACACCCGGATTTTATTATGTTATTGTAACTATCAAATGGGACGGAGGAAGATGGATATGGATAACAAAGCAGAAGATTGCAGTCAGAAAGCGGAACAGATAGAGAAAAGCATTCGCAAGAAATTCCATAAACAGCTGTTTTCACGGTTTGCCAAGGCAGTCCGGGATTATCAGCTTGTGCAGGAAGGGGACCGGATTGCCGTCTGTATTTCCGGGGGAAAGGATTCCATGCTGATGGCGAAGCTGTTTCAGGAATTGCAGAAGCACAGGAAGGTAATGTTTGAGTTGGAGTTTCTGGTAATGGACCCGGGGTACCTTCTGCGCAACAGAAAGCTCATTGAGGAGAATGCAGGTATACTGGGAATTCCTATAAGAATATTTGAAACTGATATTTTTGATGCGGTGTATGAGATTGAAAAATCTCCCTGCTATTTGTGCGCCCGAATGCGCAGAGGCCATCTATACAGCCAGGCAAAAGAGCTGGGCTGCAACAAGATTGCGCTGGGACATCATTACGATGATGTAATCGAGACGATTTTGATGGGTATGCTCTACGGCGGGCAGGTGCAGACGATGATGCCCAAGCTGCACAGCACGAATTTTGCAGGAATGGAACTGATTCGTCCGATGTATTATATCCGTGAGGAAGATATCAAGCATTGGCGGGATTACAATGGGCTGCAGTTTCTGCAATGTGCCTGCCGTTTTACGGAGAGCTGTGCGGTGGGTGGGACAGAAGGCGGTCATGCGATTGCTGAAAGTGGCGAGGCAACTGGCAGCAGTGAGTCAAAGCGCATGGAAATCAAACAGTTGATTGCAGAGATGAAAAAAAACAATCCATTTGTGGAGGCAAATATTTTTAAGAGCGTGGAAAATGTAAATTTGAGCACCGTTATTGCATATAAGGAGAATGGAAAGAAACATCATTTTCTTGAGTTCTATTAGGGAAGAATTGCAGAAGGTTGCTGGCAGATAAATGAAAAGGTTCGAGGCGTGATGCTGGAGTTGAATTTTCATGGGCAGCTGATGACTTATGAGCCGGGTCAAGATTCTTGTTACCGCGGTATTTTATAGTTAAGCATCAGCAATTTTGCTGCCGGTACTCTTTGGGTGCGAATCCAGTCTGTTTGCGGAAGGTTTTCCCGAAATAACTTGGTGATTGAAAACCGCAGTTTTGGCTGATCTGCGTAATCGTTTCCATGCTGTTTTGGAGAGCCCATTTTGCCCGTTCAATTCGGTAAGATAAAAGGTAATTGATAGGGGATGTATGTAAATAGGACTGGAAACAGCGGGCAGCCTCGCTTTTGCTGATGCCGGCAGAGGAAGCAATTTCTGACAGGGAAACTTGCTGCTGGTAATTACTGTGAATGAACGCCAGCATTTTTTGTGTACGGATTTGTAATAGCTGTTCGTTTCTGGAACATAAGATGTGGGGGATATCTTCTTGGTGTGAAAATATAACCTGCCATATTTGGTTTAATTTGTTTTGTACCTCCATTTCAAAACAGGCGCTTTCCAATTCCAAAGCCCTGAATTGTAAAATGGGGGTATTCTTATTATTATTTTTGATATTATTTAACTGGAATATCTGAAAAATATCATCCAGCAGCATGAGGATTTTTTTCTGCCATTCCTTGTAGGGATTTAGTAAAATATAGGGAAGCAAATGGTTGGCAGTAAGCGGCTGTACATAGCTTTGATATATTTTGCTGGTGACCGGCGCAATCAGTTCGTCTAAAAATACGATATTGGGACATTGGAGATTTTGCGTTGGTTCTGTCTGGCGAAAGCTGTGCAGGACATTTGCATTGATGAAAATACCAAATCCTTCTTCCAGGCAGAAAGAAGTTTTCCCAATCTGAACATCTGCAGGCCCACCGTTTGCTACCCAAAATTCCAGTTCCGGATGCCAGTGCAGGGGGATGGTGAAGTCTGAGAAATGGACTGGCTCATCAATATAGTATTGGATTGGAAAGGAAGGAGAGCCGTGCTGGGTCAGTTCCTGCATATTTTGGTTTAAGGGAAAATCGTAAAATTCCATAGGTATGTGTTCCTTTTCTGATGTTTGGGAAGATTGTACCATAATCTGAGAAGAAAAACTATTGTTTTATGATAAGGCGGAAGATAAAATGATAAGAAATTTACTGTTCAAGATAAAGCAGACTTTAAGAGGACAGTGAGAAAAGAGGGATTCGTTATGCAGAATAATAACAAGAAATTTTTAAACTATGGGCATACGATAAAAGCCTGTTTCGTGGCCTATATTGTGCAGGCGATTGTTAACAATTTTGTGCCGTTGCTGTTTTTGATTTTTCAGTCAACGTATCAGATTCCGCTGACGGAAATTACCTTGTTGATTACGTTTAATTTTGTAATCCAGCTGAGCGTGGATTTGCTGGCAGCCAGGTTTGTCGATAAAATTGGCTACCGTGTATCTATTGTGGCGGCACATATGACGTCCGCCCTGGGGCTTGTGCTGCTTGCCGTTTTGCCAGACATTTTGCCCAATGCTTTTGCCGGACTTTTGCTTGCAGTCATGGTTTATGCAATCGGCGGCGGTCTGTTGGAGGTGCTGGTCAGCCCGATTGTGGAATCGTGTCCAACAGACAACAAAGAGACGGCAATGAGTATGCTGCATTCTTTTTACTGTTGGGGACATGTAGGAGTTGTACTGTTGTCTACGTTATTTTTCACAGTTTTTGGTGCAGAAAACTGGCAGGTCCTTGCTTTGCTTTGGGCAGCGGTTCCAGCCCTGAATTGCCTGATGTTTTTGCGGGCGCCAATATACACTTTATTGGAGGAGGGCGACCCAGGTCTGTCAATGAAAGATTTATTTGCCAATAAGATGTTTTGGGTTATCATGCTGCTGATGGTCTGCGCCGGAGCGAGCGAACAGGCGGTGAGCCAGTGGGCGTCCACTTTTGCAGAATCCGGTCTCAAAGTATCAAAGACGGTCGGGGATTTAGCAGGTCCTATGTTTTTTGCTGTTCTTATGGGAACTTCTCGTTTCTTTTATGGAAAATATGGGGAGCGGATGGATTTGATTAAATTTATGAAGTTAAGTTCTGTGCTCTGTATTGTCAGTTATCTTCTGATAGCGCTTTCACCTATTCCGGCACTCAGCCTCGTTGGCTGTGGTCTCTGCGGTTTGTCTGTAGGCATTCTGTGGCCAGGTTCTTTCAGTATTGCTTCTCAGGTTATTCCAAGGGGCGGAACGGTTCTATTTGCCTTGTTGGCTTTGGGTGGGGATATCGGCTGTTCGGGAGGACCTACGTTTGCAGGCATGGTTTCTTCTGCGGCAAAGGGGGATTTGCATATGGGAATTTTGGCGGCGGTGATTTTCCCGCTGTTGATGCTGCTCGGCACGATGTTTGTAATATCTGCCAGAGACAGGAACGAGAAAAAGGATGGAAATATTTCTGCCAGTTAGAAAAAAGGTAATAGATATTGACATATGTGATAAAGTAGCGTATAGTTACCCATAAATAACCCATCAAACAACTAGGAATAAAGAAAAAGGAGGATCAATATGGGTAAAAAAGCATATAAAGATAGAAATTTAAAATTTGAGACCTTGCAGCTTCATGTGGGGCAGGAGAGTCCAGACCCGGTAACCGATGCCAGGGCAGTGCCTATTTATGCGACTTCCTCTTATGTGTTCCACAATTCTGACCATGCAGCCGCAAGATTCAGCCTGCAGGATGCGGGGAATATTTATGGGCGTCTGACCAATCCTACACAGGATATTTTTGAACAGCGGATAGCAGCTTTAGAGGGAGGCGTGGCGGCTCTTGCCGTAGCTTCCGGAGCGGCAGCCGTTACCTACACAATTCAGAATCTTGCGAAATCCGGCGAGCACATCGTAGCTGCCAACAATATCTATGGGGGAAGTTATAACTTGTTGGAGCATACGCTTCCAGATTATGGCATTGATACAACGTTTGTGGACCCGTCAAATATAGATAATTTTGCAAATGCCATTCAGGAAAATACGAAAGCGCTCTATATTGAGACCTTGGGAAATCCTCATTCTGATGTCAGTGATATTGAGTCCATTGCCAGGATTGCGCATACGTATAGAATTCCCTTAGTTGTGGACAGTACGTTTGCCACTCCGTTTCTGGTAAGGCCTATTGAATATGGCGCGGATATCGTGGTGCATTCGGCGACGAAATTCATCGGAGGGCATGGGACAGCCATCGGCGGCGTGATTGTGGACAGCGGTAAATTTGACTGGGAGGCATCGGGCAAGTTTCCTGCGCTTACAGAGCCAAATCCGAGCTATCATGGCGTGAGTTTTACGAAAGCGGCGGGAAAGGCAGCGTTTGTCACGAAAATCCGTGCAATTCTGCTGCGGGATACTGGCGCCACGTTGTCGCCATTCCACGCGTTTATCTTTCTGCAAGGTTTGGAGACTTTATCTCTGAGAGTGGAGCGTCATGTAGAAAATGCCTTGAAAGTCGTAGAGTATCTGGAACATCATCCTCAGGTAGAGAAGGTACATCATCCCTCACTCAGCGCCGATGTAAGGCAGCAGCAATTGTACCAGAAATATCTTCCCCAAGGCGGCGGCTCTATTTTTACTTTTGAGATTAAGGGCGATGACCGCACGGCAAAGGATTTTATTGACAATCTGGAAGTTTTCTCCCTGTTGGCAAATGTAGCGGATGCCAAATCCCTCGCTATCCATCCAGCTTCCACTACCCATGCTCAGCTAAATGAGGAGGAAATGAAAGAACAGGGAATTGCACCTAATACTATTCGTCTGTCGATTGGGCTTGAGCATATTGACGATATCATTGAGGATTTGCAGGAAGCATTTCAGGCAGTAAAGTGACTTAAGCAGCAGAAATGCAGCATTGCATTGATTAGCAAAAAGGTACGGGTATCTTGCCGAAAGAGCGAGGTATCCGTACCTTTCTTAAATAAAAATTGTAATTATTCAGAACCCCATGGAAATAGTAACAAAAATATCAAACAAGGATGGCAGAAAGAGGATAAATGCGTTAAAATTATTGTGTAAATTTATGTATGTAGAAAAGGAGGTTTTTATGAAATTAGGGATGCTGAAAAAAATGTTGGCGATAACGCTGGCAGCGTGTATGGCAGTTCCATCTTTGCCTTCATGGGCGGCGGGAACGCAGGATGAAGCGGCACAGGCATCAGCGCGTGTAGCGGTACCGGAGCCGTATTATGAGTTTACCTTTGATAAAGGGGTAACCGGCGGCAAAGTGGAGAATGAGGGAAGTAAGACAGGAGTTACGGCAACAATTGCAGGGGATGGAGCCGGACTTGGCGTGGAAGAGAATGAGGTCAGGGGCAACAAAGTCCTGAATTTACCAGGCGGCGGTTTAGGGAAAGGAAGCCTGCTGCTGCCGGATAATATGTTTGATGATGTGACAAATGGCGGCTTTGCATTTTCTTTTTGGATTAATATTGATACGGAAGCAGAGCAGTACAGCCGGATTTTTTCGGCAACGCCCTTTGAACTGAATTCTAATGATGGTGACAATGGAGCGTGGAATGTGCCGGAATTTACATTTGTAGTGGGTTCGGAAACAAATGCAGATATGGGTGAAGGCAAAAGCGGATATAATTCTTCCATTATGCTCAATGACCGCAGTACCCAACTCAAGCTGGTATGGGAAAAACAGTTTGCCAAGGGAGCGTGGCAGCATGTGACCGTCAGCGTGTCTCCGACAGATTATGAGGTTTATCTGGATGGGCATAAGGTAAATATGAAGTATGACAGGAATAATAATAAGGGCGCTATACTGACATCGTTGTTTGCAGATAATGCGGCAATGCTGAAGAGTTATAAACATAATGCCATTGGTCGTTCTGTTTACAGCACCGATAACGATATCAAGGCGCAGATGGATGAATTTCGCTTTTACAATACTGCCTTGACCCCGGAACAGGCGAAAGCGGCATATGACAGCTATGCAGTGCGGGATTCTGTGCTCGAAGGATTGAAGGACAAGATTGTACAGGCGCAGGCAAAAAGCATCAGTTTTTATACGAAAGAAAGTTATGAGAAGCTGCAGAAGGCTGTCAGCGAAGGACAGGCAGGCGTGGCGAACCCGGTGACGGAAGCAAATGTCAATCGTCTTACCGAAAATCTGGGCACAGCGCTTACCGGGCTCAAATTTTATGAGGGCATCACAGAAGATACAACATTTTCCAATGCACAGCTTACCAGGGAAGCGCGGGAAGCCAACGTGATACTTTCCCAGGGCGGCTTGTCGGCAGACAGTGAGCGGCAGATAAAAGCAGCGGCAGATAGAGCGGCAGAGGCGTTGAAAGGGACAGACCAACAGGCAGTGGATGAAGCGCTTTTGGCAGTGCGGAATGCGGTCGGGGGTATTTCCTATGGCGCAACGCTGCATTTTGATGCCAATCCGGCAAACAGCAAATCAGAATTGCTGCACGGTTCTACGGCTTTTTTGTATGGCGTCAGTGAGGTAGGCGTACCGTCTGCAGACCTGATTAGTGCAATCAGGCCGCGGGCTCTTATCCAGAAAGTGGCAGATGGCAAGCAGCATCCATCCGGGGACGGTTACCGGCTGGAGAACTATCTTTTTGCGTGCGGCATAGAGAATATTCAGGGTTACCTGCAGGATTATTATTTAGAGTGGCCCTATGAGAATACAGGGATTGCAGATTATATTGAGAAAGTAGATATGGTTGTCCGTAAGATGTTAGGGGGCAAGACGGCAGAGGAACTTGAAAAATACAGTTTAGTGCTGTTTAATGAGCCGGATGGTATCTGGTATAGTGACAGGAATTGGACACGTTTCTGTAATGACTGGCTGACCATTTACAATACGGTGAAAGATATTAATCCGGCAATCAAGGTGGCAGGTCCCAATTTTGCAGTTTATAATAGCAGTGCCTACAAAACATTCTTTGAGTTCTGCCAGAAAAATGACTGTCTGCCCGAATACATAACCTGGCATGAATTGCAGAAGGATAAGCTGGCGACCGTCAAATCTCATTGCGACCAGGTAAAGGAATATGTGGAGACTTATTATGCAGATTCCGGCATTGATCCGATTCTGTTTATCAATGAGACCGTGAACTTCGATGATGTGGGAAATCCTGGAGCTCTGGTGAACTGGCTGTCTGTTTTTGAGGAGGAAGACGTCTACGCTTCCCTGCCATATTGGGGGCTGGCAAATTCCCTGAATGAGCTGGCGGCAGATACAAATAAGCCGAATGGCGCCTGGTGGGTATATAAATGGTATGCCCAGATGACAGGTAAGAAAACACCATTGACATTGGAGAATATTGAAGGGCCGGGAGCTTATGGCAGGCTGTACGGTCTGACAAGCGTGGATGAAGAAGCCGGCATGATTTATAGTCTGTTCGGCGGTCAGGCAGGTAAGCAGACAGTCAGTATAGAGAACATCAAATCAACCAGGATGTTTGCGGGAGCAGACAAGGCACATGTCAAACTTTACAGTACCAAATTCACCGGCCATCATGGATTTGCAGATGATATTCCCGTGGAATTTGAAGGGAATCTGGCGTTTTCCGGCAACGACCTCGTATTTACAGTTCCGGATGCAGAGCTGATGGATGCTTACTACGCAGTGATTACGCCTGCAACAAATGAGACCGTCGGCACAATCGCATCTTATGCCAAGAATTGGGAGCAGACTTATGAAGCGGAAGATGCTGATTTGATTGGAGGGGCGAAAACTTATACCAAGACAAGCGGCGGTGATTTGGCGCGCTCAAACCGCGCGGAAGTCGGCAGCCTGGATACTGAGGAAGATGGCGTCGAATTTGCGGTCAATGTGCCCAGGACAGGGAGATACCGGTTGAATATCTATTATTCCAGCCAGGCGCCGCAGGTGGATGCCCAGAGTTTGGAATATGTCGCCACTGGAGGACAGAACCGCGCTATCGGCGCAATTTCCAGGCATACGCTGACGATTGACAATGGGCAGCCGCAGGAGATAACTTATGATTCTACAGTCAAATGGGGGTATTACAATTACAAGACGGTATATGTAGATTTGACAGCCGGGAACCATACCATTCAGATGATGTACAAGGGAGAGAGCCAGAAAGGCAAAGAGGTAAATTCCATGCTTTGTGCATTGCTGGATAAAATTGACCTGACTTATGTTCCGGACTCTCTGGCGGTTGTCAAAATAGAGCCGGAGGAACTTGTGGGCAGCCAAAAAGGATTTAGCTTGTCGCAGAATGGAAGTTATTCAGGAGCAGGAAGCGCTTGCGGCAGCGGAACATTTGAGTTCTATGTCTGTGCTCCGCGGGATGGTTATTATACTTTCGGTACAGTGGGAAGCGGCAGCGCAGCGTTGTCCAAGAGCTGCGTAAATTATGCCAAAGACGCCAAAGCAGAGACGGCAGTCAGTGTAGACTGGATGAAGCTTTTTGATTTTACAGCGGGCAATCAGAATGCCGGCAAAGTCTACCTTACGGCAGGAATGAACCGTTTTAGCATCACAGGTAATGGGCTTGTGTTGGATCTTCTGACGTTTACTGAGGACGCTGAGCATACGCAGAAGAATTCTTATACCATAGAGGCAGAAGATTGTGCACATGCTGGCAGCGGCATTTTTGACGATGAAGAAGATTATAAATACCTGCCAGGCAGTGTGCCTGTTCCCCAGGTTATCGACAATGAGTATGCTTCCGGCGGGAAAGCTGTTGAGGGATTCCGCGGCGGAAGTGATAACAGCTTAAAGCTTAAGGTGAACGTGCCGGAAGCAGGCGATTATAAACTTTCGGTATTCTATGCCAATGATGAACCTGCGCCTGTGATGAAGAAACAGGATGGCTCCAACTATGTGCATCCGTATAATACCGATTTGGTGGAACGGTATATGCAGATTTCTGTCAATGGCCAAACGCCGCAGACCGTATATTTCAGGAATACCTTCTGCTGGGATACGTTTAAAAACACGATTGTAGACGTAAAGCTGCAGAAGGGGGAAAATATCATTGCATTTACAAATGACAACTCTTATAAATTCAGTGAACTGCAGGATGATTTCACGCCGAGGCTGGATAAATTTGTGGTTGCTTCTGCAGCTGTAAAAACGGCGCAAAGCGAGGAACCTACGATATGTCCGCCTAAGAAAGTGGAAAATAAAATTACCGGAGTTTCTTCTGCTATCAAGAAAGTATATGGGAACAAGCCGTTTACCCTGAAAGCGAAAGGTCAGGGAGCAATCACTTATACTTCCAGCAACACGAAGGTGGTGACTGTCGGACAAACAAGCGGCAAGGTGAGTATCAAAGGCTGCGGCAAGGCGGTAATCACTATCCATGCGGCCGGCAACAGCAGCTATCTTCCTGCAGCAAAGAAGGTTACCGTGACAGTTGCGCCGAAGAAAGTAACGCTTAGCAGTGTGAAATCTACGGTCAAGAAAACGATTACCGTGAAGTGGAAGAGGGATAAAAAGGCAGACGGCTATCAGATTCAGTATGCAGCTGGCAGGAAATTTAAAGGCGCAAAGACCGTGGATATTAAGAAAAACCGCACCACGAGCACGAAAATTAAGAAAAAGCTGAAATCCGGCAAGAAATATTACGTGAGGGTACGCGCTTACAAGAAAAATGGCAAGTCCAAAATATACGGAAGCTATAGTAAGATTAAAAGTGTGAAAGTGAAGAGATAAGGAGGGCAGTTGGCATAGGCCAAACATAAAAATTTAAAAAGTTCTTGCCAAAACGACAAAAGAGTGCTATGATATTCAAAATTAAACATTAGTAAGTTAAAGCGTTGAAGGAGACTCTTGTTTTCAGAGGCTGACAGGAATACGGCGTCACCGACTGAGAGCGCCGTTTGGAAGAGAAGACAAAGGGAACACTCTGGAGCAGACTGATTGAAAGTAAGTAGGTCAGTACGTCCATGCACGTTACGCATAAGAGTGGAGAAAGGATTTTTTTCTCAATGCGGGTGGTACCGCGGATAACCAGTTTATTCGCCCCGGGATACTATATCATGTATCTCGGGGCATTTTCGTGATTAAGCAGACTGAACATGAAAAGGGCTGAAAAATGTTTACATTTTTAAAGCCCTTAGCATGGGCAGGAGCAACGCGACCGACAAAGCTGTGCTTTGGAGGTTCTGCTTAATAGTAGCAGCAATAGGGAAAGGAGTGACCATTATGAGCAACATTTACAGAGACATTACATTAGACAAGGTAAGCGAAGGAGATATTGGCAGAACAATCCGCGTGGCGGGCTGGGTAGAGAATATCCGCGACCACGGCGGCGTTTCCTTCGTAGATTTGCGGGACATGTACGCAGTGCTGCAGGTGGTTATCCGGGATGGAAAGCTCTTGGAGGACCTCAGAAAGGAGCAGGCGATATCTGTTCAGGGATTGATAGAAAAGAGGGATGAAGAAACTTACAACCCGAAAATTCCCACGGGAACGATTGAACTGGATGCCAGAGAAATCAATATTCTAGGAGAGGTTTATGAGACGCTTCCCTTTGAGATAATGACAAGCAAAGAGGTGCGGGAAGAGGTGCGGCTGAAATACCGATATCTGGATTTGCGCAATCAGAAGGTAAAAGAGAACATTCTTTTCCGCTCCCAGGTAGTCGCGTTCCTGCGCAAGAAAATGACGGAATTAGGATTTGTGGAAATCCAGACGCCCATTTTGTGCGCATCTTCACCGGAAGGAGCCAGGGACTATATTGTGCCCTCCCGCAAATACAAAGGAAAATTCTACGCGCTGCCCCAGGCGCCCCAGCAGTATAAACAGCTTCTGATGGCAGCGGGTTTTGATAAATATTTTCAGATTGCCCCTTGCTTTCGGGATGAGGATGCGAGGGCGGATCGCTCTCCGGGAGAGTTTTACCAGCTTGATTTCGAGATGAGTTTCGCTACACAGGAAGATGTGTTTCAGGTTGGAGAAGAAGTGCTGGCAGCAACATTTGCAGAATTTGCTCCGGTGGGGAGTGTTGTGACCCAGACGCCGTTTCCGGTGATTAGTTACAAACAGGCAATGCTGGAATTCGGCACGGATAAGCCGGATTTGCGAAATCCGCTGCGCATCGTGGACGTCACAGAATTTTTCCAGAAATGCAGTTTCAAGCCATTTCTCGGAAAAACCGTCCGTGCAATCCGGGTACACGCAGAAATGTCCAAAGGATTTCATGAAAAGCTGCTGAAGTTTGCTACCGGAATTGGCATGGGAGGTCTGGGCTACCTGGAAGTCATGGAGGATGGCAGCTACAAAGGACCGATTGATAAATTTATTCCTGCTGAACAGAAAGAAGAGTTCCGTGTATTAACCGGGGTAGAACAGGGAGACACCATTTTCTTTATGGCAGATAAGGAGGCGCGTGCTGCCTATTATGCGGGCATGATTCGCACGGAGCTGGGAGAGAAACTGGATTTGCTGGAGAAAAATGCTTACCGTTTCTGCTATGTCAACGATTTTCCGATGTTCGAGCAGGATACGCAGACAAAGCAGATAGGATTTACGCATAATCCATTTTCTATGCCCCAGGGTGGTTTGGAAGCGTTAAATGAGAATGACCCTCTGGAGGTTCTGGCATACCAATATGATATTGTCTGCAATGGCGTGGAACTTTCTTCCGGCGCGGTCCGCAACCACGATTTGCAGATTATGGAGAAAGCATTTGCGATTGCAGGTTATGGCAAAGAGGTATTAAAAAATAAATTTGGGGCATTATACAACGCGTTTCAGTTTGGCGCGCCGCCCCATGCCGGCATGGCGCCGGGTATTGACCGGCTGCTGATGCTTTTAAAAGGCGAAGAGAACATCCGGGAGGTTATTGCTTTCCCCATGAACGGAAATGCGCAGGACTTGATGTGTGCCGCTCCGGGCATGGTGACGGAGCAGCAGCTTCGGGAAGTGCACATTAAAGTGCGAGATTAAAGTTTGCTCATGAATATAAAACTGCAAAGACCAAATAGATTAGGAGGAGACAGGTTTGGAACAGGTTGAGAAGAAAGTAAATGCCCAAACAGGCAAAAACGCAATCTCCGATGAGACCATGGAATATGTGGGCATTCTTGCCAAGCTGGATTTGTCCAGGGAAGAGAAAGAGGCGGCGAAAAAGGATATGGAGACTATGTTGGATTACATTGATACATTAAATAAACTGGATACATCAGGAGTTGAACCGATGTCCCATGTCTTTTCCGTGCATAATGTTTTTCGAGAGGACGTGGCAGAGGACAGGGACGGCGGGGAAGATACGCTGGCAAATGCACCTGCGAAGAGAGAGCGGGCATTTGTGGTTCCTAAGACCGTAGAGCAGTAAGGAGGCAAAGGATGAATCTTTTATCATTGACAGCTGTGGAGCTGGGAAAGAAAATCAAAGCGGGGGAAGTGACAGCCGAAGAGGCGGTAAAAGCATCGCTGGCCGCTATTGAGAGCAAAGAGCCGCAGATAAACAGTTTCGTGACTGTAGATGGAGAAAACGCATTGAAACGAGCTGCCGAGGTGCAGAGGCAGATTGCGGAAGGGACGCTGACAGGACCGCTTGCCGGGGTTCCGCTGGCAGTGAAAGACAACCTCTGCACGAAAGGGCTGCTGACAACCTGCAGTTCTAAGATTTTAAATAATTTTGTCCCCACTTACACGGCAGAAGCGGTACAGAACCTGGAAAAGGCGGGCGCTATTGTGATTGGCAAGACGAACATGGATGAATTTGCCATGGGCAGCACCACGGAAACTTCTGCCTATGGAGAGACGAGAAATCCCTGGAATACCGGACATGTCCCGGGCGGTTCTTCCGGCGGCAGCTGCGCGGCAGTGGCAGCAGAGGAGGTCACCTGCGCGCTGGGTTCTGATACCGGCGGCTCTATCCGCCAACCCAGCTCATTCTGCGGTGTCACTGGGATTAAACCTACTTATGGCACGGTTTCACGTTATGGGCTGATTGCCTATGGTTCCTCCCTGGACCAGATTGGACCAGTGGCAAAGGATGTGACGGATTGCGCAGCTGTCCTGGAAATTATCAGTTCCTATGATAAGAAGGATTCCACTTCTGTCAAACGTGAGGAAACCGATTTTACCACGGCCTTGGTGGATGATGTCAGGGGGCTGAAAATCGGTATTCCCAGGGATTATCTGGGCAGCGGATTGGATTTGCAAGTAAAAGAGGCCGTATTAAAAGCTGCCGGGGTTCTCGAAGAAAAGGGAGCGATTGTGGAAGAATTTGATTTGAGTCTGGTGGAATATGCAATCCCGGCGTACTATGTGATTGCATCTGCCGAAGCAAGTTCCAATCTTGAGCGATTTGACGGCGTGAAATACGGCTATCGTGCCAAAGATTATGAAGGGCTGCATGATATGTACAAGAAATCACGTTCTCAAGGATTCGGAGCGGAAGTAAAACGCCGTATTATGCTGGGTTCCTTTGTGCTCAGTTCCGGTTATTACGATGCGTATTACTTAAAAGCACTACGCACGAAAGCATTGATAAAACAAGCGTTTGACAAAGCGTTTGCCAGATATGATATCATTCTGGGACCGGTGTCGCCTGGCACCGCGCCAAAAATAGGCGAGTCCTTATGCGACCCCCTAAAAATGTATCTGGGAGATATCTATACTGTCTCTGTAAATCTGGCGGGACTTCCGGGAATCAGCCTGCCCTGTGGGCTGGACAGCCGGGGGCTTCCAATCGGATTGCAGCTTATTGGCGACTGTTTTCAGGAAAAGAAGATAATCCGCGCCGCATTTGCCTATGAGCAGACCAGACCCTATCATCACAGCCCATTGGCAGAGCAGTAGGAAGGAGAGAGATTATGAGTAAAGAATATGAAACGGTCATTGGGTTGGAAGTTCATGTAGAGTTGGCAACGAAAACGAAAATCTTCTGCTCCTGTTCCACTGCTTTCGGCAGTGCGCCCAATACCCACACCTGCCCGGTGTGTACCGGGATGCCCGGTTCACTGCCAGTACTGAATAAGAAGGTTGTGGAATATGCCATGGCAGTGGGCGTGGCGACAAACTGCCAGATTAACCAGTACAGCAAATTTGACCGCAAGAATTATTTCTATCCCGATAATCCGCAGAATTACCAGATTTCCCAGCTCTATCTGCCAATCTGTTGCGAGGGCGGCATTGAGATTGAGACGGAAAAAGGCAGTAAAACCATCGGCATTCATGAGATTCACATGGAAGAAGATGCCGGCAAACTGGTACATGATGATTGGCAAGAGGTGTCGCTGGTAGATTATAACCGTTCCGGCGTTCCCTTGATTGAGATTGTTTCTGAGCCGGATATGCGTTCCGCTGAGGAAGTGATTGCCTATCTGGATAAACTGCGGATGATTATCCAATATCTGGGGGCTTCCGATTGTAAAATGCAGGAAGGCTCCATGCGTGCAGACGTAAACCTGTCTGTCCGCGAGAAGGGGACAGCGGAATTCGGCACACGTACGGAGATGAAAAATATCGGTTCCTTTAAGGCGATTGCCAGGGCAATTGCGGCGGAGACTGCGCGTCAGATTGATTTGCTTGAGTCAGGAGAGAAGGTTGTGCAGGAGACCAGGCGCTGGAATGATGAGGAGGGCTATTCTTATGCTATGCGCTCCAAAGAAGATGCTCAGGATTACCGCTATTTCCCAGAGCCGGATTTAGTGCCTGTGGTCATCAGCGATGCATGGCTGCAGGAAATCCGTGACAGGCAGCCAGAGCTGCGCGACGAGAAGATGAAGCGTTATATGGAAGAGTTTGGCCTGCCGGAATACGATGCAAAAATCCTCACTTCCGTGAAAAGGCTTGCTGACCTTTTTGAACAGACCACAGCGCTGTGCCAAAAACCCAAGAAGGTTTCAAACTGGCTGATGGGTGAGACCATGCGTCTTTTAAAAGACCATGAAATGGACGCAGAAGAGATTTCTTTCTCCCCCTCAAACCTTGCCAAAATCATTGAGTTTACAGAGGACGGGACTATCAATGGAACGGTGGCCAAAGAAGTCTTTGAACAGGTATTTGCGAGTGATATAGATGTGGAAAGGTATGTGGAGGAGCATGGACTGAAAACTGTCAATGACGCGGGAGCGCTGCGAGAGACAGTTGCCAGAGTCATTGCAGATAATCCCAAGTCTGTGGAGGATTACAGGAACGGTAAGGAGAAAGCCATCGGCTTTCTGGTAGGGCAGACCATGAAAGCCATGAAAGGCAAAGCCAACCCCGGCATGGTCAATCAAATTTTAAAGGAGATGCTGTAGCGGCATCTCTTTTTATATAACCTACATAGCCTTTCTTGCATTTCCATAGGAGGTATTGTAAAATAGTGCTATCATATGTTTGAAGAAGAAAGTCAGGGGATATTTATGGTTCTTTATCATGCAAGTAAGGAAATTGTTGAGTTTCCAGAAGTGCGGAAAACGAAATATACGAAAGACTTTTCATGGGGATTTTATTGCACGAGTAATTTTGAACAAGCAGTGCGATGGGCGAATCGGGGGGAAGAAAAGCCTATTATCAATTATTATTCTTTTGAGCAATCTGAAAACTTAAATATATTAAAATTTGAACAGATGACAGATGCATGGTTGGATTTCATTGCAAGGTGCAGAAATGGAGAGACACATCCATACGATATTGTAGAAGGACCGATGGCAGACGATACGATATGGAATTATGTGAACGATTTTCTTTTAGGAAGAATAACCCGCAAGCAGTTTTGGGTGTTGGCGGAATTCAAATATCCGACACATCAGATAAGTTTTCATACGTTGTCAGCGTTAAATTGCCTGACTTTTGAGAGGAGTGAAATTGTGTATGACAGAGAGAGAGAGGGATGATTATTTCTATGTTTGTTCCCTAATTGAATTTACCGCACGCAAAACCCACAATAAACGAGGAGTGATTACGCAAGCGTTGGGGCAAAAAGGTGTAGAAAAGCAGTTGCATGATGCTGGTGTAAGCCATTGCCTTTCCTTTGAACAAGTGAGTGATGAGATTATAGAAAGATATGGAATCGTAGAAGGAAGTTTCGATACTATTACCGGATGTAAATATACAATTCCCAGTTTTCAGGATATAGGGAAATTGTACAGTATTATGATTGAAGACTGTGCAGAACCGGGAAAAGAAATTGATGAACTGATGAAAATATTCTCCTCTTTTATCAGTGATAAAATATCTAATTTCAAATCAGATGTTTATTACCAGAATCCAAGTTATCTGGAGTGTTCTTATGAAGCGGGGTATTTGTTGGATTAAAAAGGAGCTTCCTGTATAATTCAAATATAGGGAATTCCAAGAAAGAAGGTTGA
>CAJUHY010000055.1 GCA_910585895.1 uncultured Lachnospiraceae bacterium | reverse complement strand
CTAACTGACTAAAGGGGGATACGGATGTGAGTCAAGTGAAAGAACCCAAAAAAAGAAAAATGTCTCTTGAGAGAAGGCATAATCTGACCGGTTGGGCATTTTTAACACCAGCAACGCTTATGATTGCAGTCATGAGTTTTTGGCCCATGATTCAGGCTTTCATTTTATCTCTGCAGACAGGTAAGGCGAACAATCTGAGTTTCGGCGATCCTCTTGCCAACTATGTTCGTATGTTCAGAGACAATGTCTTTATGACATCTTTAACAAATACTTTCTTATACCTGATTATTCAGGTGCCAATCATGCTTGTTCTGGCATTGATTCTGGCATCTATGCTGAATAACAAAGACCTGCGGTGTAAAGGATTGTTCCGTACAGCAATTTTCCTGCCATGCGCGACATCGCTGGTATCCTATGCAATTATCTTCCGTTCCCTGTTCGGTGTGGACGGTTTTATTAACACGGTATTGGTAAACCTGGGAATTTTACATACAGGATATAACTTCCTTGGTCATGCGACAAGTGCAAAGATTATCATTATCATTGCGTTGGTTTGGAGATGGACTGGATACAACATGGTATTCTATCTGTCCGGTTTACAAAATATAGAATATTCTGTGTATGAGGCAGCTAAGATTGACGGCGCAAGCCCGATGCAGACTTTCTTTAAAATAACGGTTCCTCTGTTGAAGCCGACCATTCTTCTTACGGCAATCATGTCAACAAACGGAACACTGCAGTTATTCGATGAGTCTGTCAACCTGACAAAGGGCGGACCTGCAAACGCGACAATTACAATGTCTCATTATATTTACAATATGTCCTTTAAATATGTGCCCACCTTTGGATATGCGGCAGCAATGTCCTTCCTGATATTTATTCTGGTGGCAATTCTGGCATTTGTGCAGATGAAAGTAGGTGATAAGCGTGACTAAGACAAAGAGAATGAATAT
Organism: uncultured Lachnospiraceae bacterium; assembly: GCA_910585895.1. Lineage (GTDB taxonomy): Bacteria > Bacillota > Clostridia > Lachnospirales > Lachnospiraceae > Petralouisia. The sequence goes on along the minus strand of CAJUHY010000055.1, from coordinate 17,412 downwards.
ATTGATGTATATTTTTTTGACAATTGTATCACTGATTTCTGTATTCCCGCTTTACTGGATGTTAATCAGCGCCACTAATAAGAGTGTGGATGTCAGCAGAGGCGTAATGCTTCCGGGGACAGCGTTGATAGATAACTGGAAAGCATTGATTTCCCAGTCCCCGGTAGGCACCGCAATGATTAATTCATTTAAATACTCTGTCATCTTAACAGTTGTTGCGTTAGTTATCTGTTCCCTTGCCGGATATGGATTTGAGATTTATCATGATAAGGGTAAAGATGCTGTTATGTCCATATTGCTTTTAGGTATGATGGTTCCGTTCGTGGCAACGCTGATTCCGTTGTTCCGTATGTTTTCATCTGCTCATTTGCTGAATACTACACTGGGATTCATTTTGCCGACGATATCTACGCCGTTCCTGATTATGATGTTCCGGCAGAGCGCGAGGAGTTTTCCGCATGATATTATAGAGGCGGCGCGGATTGACGGATTGAATGAGATTCAGATTTTCTTCCGTATGTTTATCCCGACCATGCGCTCTACTTATGCGGCAGCGATGACAATTACGTTTATGAATGCATGGAACAATTATTTATGGCCGAAGGTAATGATGACGCAGGATGATACTATCACAATGCCAATGCTTGTTGCAAACCTGACAGAAGGTTATGTAACAGATTACGGTGTTCTGATGCTGGCGGTTCTGATTTGTAGCCTGCCAACCATTATTATATTCTTCTTATTGCAGAAGAGTTTTGCAGAAGGTATTACCGGAGCAGTAAAATAATGTTAGAAGATATTGTTTTGCAGCACTTTATCTTATACCCCGCAGCAAGCTGCGGGGTATGTTTTAGCTTATAGGAAAGTAGTCTTTACAAGACTATTTCCTATAAGACAAAAGTAATTATGCGCACTCGCACAATAGGAAATTGCTTTGCACTTTCCATGATACAAAATAAAAACCTGGAGGTATGATATGATACAATTTGATTATGGGAAGGTTAGCAACCCCCAAATATTTGCAGAAAACCGAATGGAAGCCCATTCCGACCACACTTATTATGCAACGTTGCAGGAGTTGGAAGAACAAAAGACAAGTTATAGATATTCTCTGGATGGACTTTGGAAATTTTCTTATGGCAAGAATTATCAGTCTGCCATCCAGGGGTTTGAAGCGGTTGAGTATGACTGTAAGTCATGGGCAGACATCAGGGTGCCGGCGCATATCCAGATGGAAGGATACGATGCGCCCCAATATGCCAATACGCAGTATCCCTGGGATGGAAGAGAGGATATAGAAGCTGGTGAAATTCCAGAATTCTTTAATCCTGTGGCGAGTTATGTCAAGTATTTTACGCTCCCAGACAATATGAAAGGTCAGCCACTGTATATTTCTTTTCAGGGTGTGGAAAGCGGTATGGCATTATGGTTGAATGGAACGTATGTGGGTTACAGTGAAGACAGTTTTACTCCTGCTGAATTTGAATTAACGCCCTATCTTGTGGAAGGAGAGAATAAACTGGCGGTTCAGGTATTTAAATGGACAGCATCCAGCTGGTGTGAGGACCAGGATTTCTTCCGTTTTTCAGGAATATACCGCAGTGTTTATCTGTATACCGTGCCTAAGGTGCATGTACAGGATATCTGTGTCCGTACGCTTTTGGACGAGCAGTACAAGGATGCAGATTTACAGATAACATGTAAGACACTTGGGCAAGGAAAGATTTCATTTACACTTCGTGATGGCAGCGTGGTAGTGGCACAGGAACAGGCGGAAGCATCACCGGAATTTACAGTGACAATTCCTGTAAAAGCGCCGGCGCTTTGGAGCGCGGAGGAACCGAATCTTTATGAATTGTTCGTAGAAGTTACAGACAAGGATGGTGAACTTCTGGAAGTATTTGTACAGATGGTGGGATTCCGCCGTTTTGAGATGATGGATAATATCATGTGCCTCAATGGCAGACGAATTGTGTTCAAGGGTGTGAATCGCCATGAATTTAGTTCTAAGAGAGGGCGCGTACCCAATGACGAGGAGTTACTGCAGGATATCATTACTATGAAGCGGCACAATATCAATGCGGTCCGCACCTGCCATTACCCGGATGATTCCAGAATTTATGAACTTTGCGATAAATATGGACTGTATATGATTGCGGAGAATAATATGGAGAGCCATGGAAGCTGGGAACCTATTCAGCGCGGTGAGGTGTCAGCAGAAGATGTGGTTCCCGGTGACCGCAAAGAGTGGGAGCCGATGATGTTGGACCGTGTCAATTCCTGTTACCAAAGGGATAAGAATCATCCGTCTGTTTTAATCTGGTCCTGTGGAAATGAATCATATGGCGGCAGCGTTATCTTTGAGATGGCAAAGATGTTCCGCAAGCTTGATGATACCAGACTGGTGCATTATGAGGGAGTGTTTAATGACAGGCGTTATAATGACAGCAGTGACATGGAGAGCCAGATGTATCCGTCTGTGGCAAGTATCAAAGAATTTTTGCAGAAGGACAGAAGCAAGCCTTTTATCTGCTGTGAATATACACATGCGATGGGCAATTCCTGTGGAGCTATGCACAAATATACTGACTTGACAGATACGGAACCTTTGTATCAGGGAGGATTCATCTGGGATTACATTGACCAGTCCATTGAGAAAAAGGACCGTTACGGCAATAAGTTCCAGGCATACGGTGGAGACTTTGGAGAACGCCCCACAGATTATAATTTCAGCGGGAATGGAATTGTTTATGGTGGTGACAGGGATGAATCTCCCAAAATGCAGGAAGTAAAATATAATTATCAGAATATTACAGCTGAGGTTTCTGAAAGTAAAGTACTGATAAATAATAAAAATCTATTTACCAATACCAATCAGTTTGATTGTGTGGTATTATTAGAGAAGGATGGAAAATTTTTACAACAGGCATTGCTTGTCACAGATGTGGAGCCGTTGAGTGAGAAAGAGTATGGATTGCCAATGCAGCTTCCACAGATTCCCGGCGAATATGCAGTGACAGTATCTTTCCGTTTGAAAGAGGAGACCTATTGGGCCAAAGCCGGATATGAACTTGCCTTTGGCCAGGGTGTATTTGAGGTAAAGAGACAGCCGCAGCAGATTACAGACGAGATTACAGTTATTAAGGGTAAATGGAATATCGGTGTGCGGGGACAGCATTTTGAATGTATGTTCAGTATCAAAGAGTGCGGTATGGTGTCTTATCGTTACGGAGGCCGGGAATTGCTGGAGAAGATTCCCATGCCTAATTTCTGGCGTGCGCCAGTGGACAACGACTTTGGAAATAAGATGCAGGTTCGTTATGGGCAGTGGAAATTGGCCAGCATGTATCTGAGAAAAGATGAAGATGCTGGGGAAAATCCAAGGTTTGAAAAGAAACAGCACAGTGTGGTAATTACTTATTATTATTGTATGCCGACAACGCCGCAGAGCAGATGCAGCCTTGGCTATGAAGTGTTTGGAGATGGGACTGTCACCGTGTCGCTTCATTACGAGCCGGTAGAGGAACTGCGGGATATGCCGGAGTTTGGCGTTCTGTTTAAATTTAACGCAGATTTCGAGAATCTTGAGTGGTATGGAGATGGTCCTGCGGAGACTTATGCTGACCGTCGGCATGGTGCAAAGCTCGGTATTTACCGCAACAAAGTTGCCGACAATATGGCAAAATATCTGGTTCCCCAGGAATGCGGCAATAAGACAGGAGTGCGTTGGGCAAAAATTACAGACAATACCGGACGCGGAATCCTGTTTTCGGGAGATAAGATGAGTTTTTCGGCATTGCCTTATACGCCGCATGAATTGGAAAACGCCATGCATCCCTATGAACTGCCCCAGGTGCATTATACAGTTGTGCGCGCAGCGCTGCAGCAGATGGGTGTGGGCGGCGATGATAGCTGGCTGTCAGAGGTGCATCCGGAATATTTAATAGATGTGAGTAAGCCTTTGGACTTTACATTTAGCTTTAAAGGCATCGTTTAAATAACTTAGATATGAGGATTGTTGAGTCATTAAAAGGAGGAAAAGACATGGATAAATTTGTGGTTAATATTATCCACCGTCCTGAGATGGTACCGGAGTATGCGGAGAAAGTAACCGGGCACGGCAAGGCGGAGGATATTGGAAGGAAAGCGCTGCTGACAGAGTCATTGGATATTTTTAAGACCCAGCAGCGTCTTGCGCATGAGAATGGTTTAAAGACTACCATTCAGATGACATATGCCAGCCTGTTCAATGAGGAGGCAGTGGCGCTTGCCAAGGAGCACCATGAGAAATATGGGGATGAGATAGCGTTGTCCTTGCTGGGGCTTCCATGTAAGGAATTTCGTGAGAAATACAATACCAAAGATTTCTGTATCTGGATGTTTTCTATGGAAGATAAGAAATCTATTGTGGATGATGTTTTTGGAAAATTCCATGATATGTTTGGTTTTTATCCTGAATCTACTGGTTCTTACTATCTGGATGCAGATTTGACGAATTATATCAAAGAGAAATATCCTTCTGTGAAGTGCGCAGTGGCTACTTGTTGGGAGGAGGGACCCAAAGCTTACCATACCTGTAATAATTCCTGGTATACATTGTTTGACGGCGGTCCCTGGAATCCCTGGATTCCTTCCAAACAGAATACCCATGCCCCGGCGGCAAATGAGCAGGAGGACAGCGGAATTGTGGCAATTCCGCATCTGTCCAGAGATTTGCTGGCGTGTTATGACGGTAATGGCTCGAATTTTGGAACCCATCCGCAGAATGTGCTCAGAGGCATGATTTACGACAGCGAGACATGGGAATATCCTTATCTGTATAATCTGATTGACCAGTACCGTGATTTGGAGAAATACAATAATGGCTATTCGTACAATATGATGTTTGTAGGACCAGGCTGGATGAATAAGATGGGCCGCTGGGAAGCTCCCTATGAACTGCTGGAGAAATCTTATTCTGACGGGTGTGCATATTATGGCAAGCTGAAAAAAGAAGGCAAGCTGATTGATATGACAATGGCAGAATTCGCAGATTATTACCGTGAGAAGAAAAGCTATACGGAGCCGGAATGCGCGCTGTGGCGCGACATCCTCTATGGCTCGGACAAGCAGCTGTTCTGGTATTGCGACCCCTACATGCGCGCCTGCGTCAATATGGACCAGGGCGGTGCAATTGTGGATTTGCGTCCTTATGCGGCGAAATTGGAATGGCCGGTAGGCATTGGCACCAAGCACGTACAGGATGCGTCTTACCCATTCCTAATCCAGGAGAAATACCGTGCAGGCTATTTTACGCACTATGCAGGCGAAGGTACGGTGAGAAGCGCTAAATTATCATATAATGGAGAGGAAGTAGACCTCTGCTTATGCCGTACCAAGGCACATTTCTCCCAGGAGGGTAATGCGAGAATCCTCACACTGGACCCGGTGGAGATTGAGTTTTATGATTTGACGGTGAAACTGCAGACCAAGATTTATTTTGAGGAGGGCAGCTCAAATATCAAGATTGAGAGGAACATCTTAGAGATGAGCAATCCCGAGGCAGAGGTACAGTTAAACGAATACATGGTGGCATGTTATGGCACAACGGAATATCCTGAGGATATGACGGGCATCATCTTGAAATGCGAGGGCGCCGGAGAACAGGAAATTTCCTATGAATACAAGTGCCGGGAAGCTGAACTTGCAGGTGCAGATGCGGTCAGTGCGGTTATCCCTGCCATTGAAACGAAAGTGTCAATGACAGGTTCTGACAAGGCTGCAGTTGGATATGTGAAGGAAGGCTATGCATTCTCGCCGATGTTTACTTTGGGTTATACCAAGACAATCTCAGATAAGGAGGTATTTGCGACATGGCTCAATCTGGAAAAGGCAAATTAAATTACAGATGTCCATCCTGTTTTATGAGGGATTTGGATATTGATATGTTTTACGATAAGGATAAAGATGAGTTTTACTGTATGCGCTGCCAGTATACCGGGAATGAGAAAGATGTCCTTGAAAAAAATGAAATGATACGTTTCCGTTACCGTGCAATGGATAAGAGAATTACAAAGTTTGACTTTGACTAACAGCTCTGTTGTTTTTGCGAATGGCGTGTGCTGAGCAAAAAAATTGTTGATGTCACGTCGGGAAGGAGATAAGAGGATATGGGAAAGATTTCAGATAAGATAAAGTTCATTAAGGGGATGGATGTCTCATCCCTGGTAGAATTGGAGAAGCTGGGGGCGAAGTTCAAAGATGCCGACGGTGATGAGAGGGATTTGCTCTCTATTCTGCAGGAATATGGAACCAATGCCATCAGAATCAGGATGTGGAATCATCCTTATTCCCAGGAAGGGGAACCCTATGGGGGCGGGACGAATGACATGGAAACGGCTATTGAGCTGGCAAGGCGTGCGCGTGACCGTGGGATGTACATTCTGTTGGACTTGCATTACAGTGATTTCTGGACAGATCCCGGCAAACAGATAAAACCCAAGGCATGGGCAGATTTTACCGGAAAACGTCTGGAGTACGCCGTTCAGGACTATACAACTGCCATGCTGCGCAATATGAGGGCAGAGGGCGTACTGCCGGATATGGTGCAGGTGGGAAATGAGCTTTCTAACGGTCTGCTGTGGCCTGACGGGAAGCGGCCTAATTATGAAAATATTGCCTGGTTTGTCAATGCTGGCATTCGCGGCGTACGTTCCGTGGACAGAGAGATTCCCGTGATGATTCATCTGGACAATGGCGGCAACAACGAACTGTACCGGGAATGGTTTGACAATTATTTGGACAATGACGGAAAAGATTTTGATGTGATTGGCTTGTCTTATTATCCCTTCTGGCATGGCTCACTTGCAGATTTGGAAAACAATATGAGGGACTTGGCAAAACGTTACCGCAAGGAAATGATTGTTGCGGAAGTTTCCATGGGTTACACGATGGAGGATTATGCCGAGTATGAGAAGCTGGAGCCGGGCGAACGCAAAGGTATGGCGACTAAACCGTCTCTGGTTGAGAAGATTGATTATCCAATGACCAAACAGGGTCAGGCGGATTTTATGGAAGATTTGATGACGAGAATTGCCAATATTCCCGATAACCTGGGTCGAGGGTTCTTTTATTGGGAACCGGCATGGCTTCCTGTTCCCGGCAGCGGCTGGGCAACGGAGGTTTCGCTGAAATACATGAATGACCCGGGTCCCTGCGGTAATGAGTGGGCAAACCAGGCGTTGTTTGACTATGAAGGAAGGCCTCTGCCGGCATTGGATGTGATTAAGAAATTTAAAGTAAAATAGAGTATAGGATTTAGAAAAAAAGAGTTACCATTACACGGAAATCAATTTTTTATAATATCCTGATAATTATTTAGGGTATTTTGAAAATTGATTTCCGTTCTGTAATTAATGTACCTCTTTTTTTTTTTAATTATTCGTGATAGAATAGAGAGAAGTTTTGAAAAACAACAGAAAGAGGACGATAAGATGATTTCAAAGAGTATGCAGCAGGCAGTGGCAGGCAGTTCTGCCATCCGTGCCATGTTCCTGGAAGGCAAGGAGATGGCAGCAAAGATTGGAGTGGAGAACGTATATGATTTCAGTCTGGGGAATCCGATGACGCCGGTACCAGCAGAGTATAACCAGGCGATTATTGACGCTGTACAGACAGAAAGTTCACTGGAACTTCATGGGTATATGGACAATGCCGGTTATCCCAAGACGCGTCAGGCAGTGGCAGATAACCTCAATAAACGTTTTGGCACGAATTTTGAGGGAAAGCACATCACAATGACGGTTGGGGCAGCGGGAGCCTTGAATATTGTGTTTAAGACAATTTTAGACCCTCAGGATGAAGTGCTGGCTTTGGCGCCTTATTTTGGGGAGTACCGCGGTTATGTGGCGAACCATCAGGGCATCTTGAGAGAGGTTGCGCCGAATACAGAAACGTTCCAGCCGGATTTTGAGGATTTGAAGAACAAGATTACAGAGAAGACAAAGGCGGTCATTATCAACAATCCGGTAAATCCTACCGGGGTTGTCTATTCAGAAGAGACGATTCAGACGATAGCAGCGATAATGGATGAGAAACAGAAAGCATATGGTCATGATATCTATATGGTGTCGGATGAGCCTTACCGTGAGCTTGTTTACGATGGAAATAGCGTACCGTTTCTGACAAAATATTATGACAATACTTTTGTGACCTACTCATTCAGTAAGTCTTTATCCATTCCGGGTGAGCGCATTGGCTATGTGGCAGTGAGCCCCAGCATGGCGGACTGTGAGCAGTCCTGCAGCGCGTTGTCCGTGGCAAACCGGATTCTCGGGTTTGTCAATGCGCCGTCTTTGATGCAGAAAGCGGTGGAGAAAGCGATTGATGCGACTACGGACGTGGCATACTATGACAGGAACCGTAAGCTGATTTATGATAAATTGACAGAGTTAGGGTTTACCTGCGCCAAACCGCAGGGCGCGTTTTATCTCTTTATTAAATCACCGGATGCGGACGAGAAAAAATTTGTGGAGACGGCTAAGAAATACCATATACTTCTGGTAGGTGGGACGACCTTTTCCTGCCCTGGCTTTGTGCGCCTGGCTTACTGTGTCTCTTATGAGATGATAGAGCGTTCCTTACCAGCATTTGAGAAACTGGCAGGGGAGTATGGTTTGGTATAAGGGATGTCCTGAGATTTCTGGGAAAATACTGATTAAATCAGCGTTTTCTTAGATAAGCTGATAAATGTAGAAAAGAGAATGGAGACAACTATGGCTGCATGGGAAACAAATGTGCGCAAAGTCATCCCCTATACACCGGGGGAACAGCCTGACTGCGCAGATATCATCAAATTAAATACCAATGAGAATCCTTATCCGCCATCGTCAGCAGTGGAGCGCATTTTGCGGGAAATCCCTGCGGAAATACTGCGAAAGTACCCCGATCCCACATCAGGCGCGCTTGTTACAGCGCTATCAGAGTATTATCATATGCCGGAAGAACAGATTTTTGTGGGCGTGGGTTCTGATGATGTGCTGGCGATGAGCTTTCTGACATTTTTTAATGGCAAGGAGCCGATTCTGTTTCCGGACATCACGTATTCCTTCTATGATGTGTGGGCAGAGCTCTTTCGGATTCCCTACGAATGTCAGCCGCTGGACGAGAATTTTCAAATACGCACGGAGGATTATTTAAGGCCCTGCGGCGGGATTGTAATTGCTAATCCCAATGCGCCTACGGGCATAGCCAAGGAACTGACAGAACTGGAACGCATTGTTGCCGGCAATCCCGGGGTAATTGTCATCATTGATGAGGCATATATTGATTTTGGAGGAGAGTCTGCAGTTTGCTTGCTGCCCAAGTATGATAATCTGCTGGTCGTACAGACATTTTCAAAATCCCGCAGCCTTGCAGGAATGCGGATTGGCTATGCTTTTGGCAATCAGAAGCTGATAAAATATTTAAATGATGCGAAATATTCTTTCAATTCCTATACGATGAATACGCTGACTATTGCCGTGGGTGTGGAAGCGGTCAGGGACGAGGCTTATTTTCAGGAGACGGTTGGCAAGGTGGTTGCTGCCAGAGAGTGGACGAAGAAGGAACTGCTAAGGCTTGGTTTTACATTTCCGGATTCCCAGAGCAACTTTATTTTTGCCAGTCATCCGAAATACCCGGCAAAGGAACTGTTTGAGGGCTTAAAACGTCAGGGAATCTATGTGAGGTATTTTGCAAAACCGCGGATTGATAATTACCTGCGAATTTCCATCGGCACGGATGAGGAAATGAAAACGTTGATTGCATTTTTAGAAAAATATGTAGGAGAGAATCTATGATTAAATTGATTTTAAAGGGCGTGATGATGGGGGTAGCAAATATTATTCCCGGAGTCAGCGGCGGAACTATGGCGGTGTCCATGGGTATTTACGATAAGATTATCCATGCGGCGACACATTTTATCTCAGAATTTAAGGAGAGCATGAAATTGCTTCTGCCCATTGTTCTTGGTATGGGAATTGGCATTGTGGCGCTGGCGAGAATTCTCGAGTATATGTTTGCGCGTGTGCCTTTGCAGACCAATCTGTTGTTTATCGGGCTGATTATTGGCGGGCTTCCTGCAATTACCAAGAAGGTCAGGGGGAAGACCATTCGCCTGGGGCATATCCTGGTATGTCTGCTGTTTTTTGCAGTTGTGGCAGGTTTGGCGATGCTGGGTGAGCAGGAAGGAGCTTCGGCAGATCTGAGCTTTAATCTGGTGAATATCGTGAAACTGTTCGGCGTAGGCATCGTGGCGTCAGCTACCATGGTCATACCGGGCGTCAGCGGCTCGATGATGCTGATGCTGATGGGCTATTACAATCCGGTACTGAACACCATCAATGATTTTATTGACAATCTGATTCAGTTTAATATGCCGGGGATTTTAGAAGGGTGCAAGGTTCTTGTACCATTTGGAATTGGTGTAGCAGTAGGTATCGTTGGCATAGCCAAGCTGATTGAGGTTGTATTTCAGAAGTTCCCGGAACATGCTTATTGGGCGATTATCGGACTGATAGTAGCATCGCCGGTGGCGATTTTCCTTATGGGCAGCATGGGGACTATCAATGTGATAGCTGTTTTGACGGGTATGGTGGCGTTGTTGGCAGGGATTCTCATATCCCTGAAATTAGGTGAGGAATAACGATGGAGTCATGGGAAACAGGCATTTTCTGTTATCTGTGCCTAATCAATGCCATTGGTTTTTTCCTGATGGGTCTGGATAAATGGAAAGCAAAGAACAAGAGATGGCGGGTTGCGGAGAAAACATTATTTGGCATAGGCATTGTGGGCGGCAGCATTGGCTGCTGGCTGGGGATGTATACATTCCGCCATAAGACGAAGCACTGGCAGTTTGTATTGGGAATGCCGTTGATTTTGGCGGCACAGGTGTGCCTCATATTGTTCTTGACATTCAAAATGTAACAATATATTATTATCTGTAACTGGTTAAAAAACGTTCAGTGAAGAGAGGAAAAGAAGCATGTATTCATTTGATGAAGTAAAAAAGACAGATTCCCAGGTGGCAGATGCCATCACAGCGGAAATGGAGCGGCAGAACAGCCATATTGAATTAATCGCATCTGAGAACTGGGTGAGCAAGGCAGTGATGGCTGCGATGGGAAGCCCCATGACTAATAAATATGCTGAAGGCTATCCGGCAAAGAGATATTATGGCGGCTGCGAGTGTGTAGATATTGTGGAGAACCTTGCTATCGAGCGGGCCAAAGAACTGTTTGGCTGCGAATATGCCAATGTACAGCCGCATTCCGGCGCACAGGCGAATATGGCTGTGCAGTTCTGCATGTTAGAACCCGGCGATACGGTGATGGGCATGAACCTTGACCACGGCGGACATCTGACCCATGGAAGCCCCGTGAATTTTTCCGGGACATACTTTAAGATTGTGCCCTACGGTGTCAATGATCAAGGATTTATTGATTATGACAAGGTGCGGGAAATTGCACTTGAATGCAAGCCGAAGATGATTATCGCGGGCGCAAGCGCTTATGCAAGAACGATTGATTTCAAGCGTTTCCGTGAAATTGCAGATGAAGTAGGCGCGTATCTGATGGTGGATATGGCGCATATTGCCGGACTTGTGGCAGCTGGTTTGCATCCGAGCCCCATCCCTTATGCTCATGTGGTTACCACTACAACACATAAGACATTGCGCGGGCCGAGGGGCGGTATGATTCTGGCAAGTCAGGAGATGGCGGACAAGTTTAATTTCAATAAGGCTGTGTTCCCGGGAACACAAGGCGGACCTTTGATGCATGTAATTGCGGCGAAAGCAGTTTGCTTTAAAGAAGCGTTGGACGGCAGTTTCAAGACATACCAGCAGAACGTGGCAAAGAATGCGCAGGCATTGGCAAAAGGACTGATGGACAGAGAGATTAAGATTGTTTCCGGCGGTACGGACAACCATCTGATGCTCGTGGATTTGACGCCATATGATTTAACTGGTAAGGCAGTGGAGAAATTGCTCGATTCTGTGAATATTACCTGCAATAAGAATACAATCCCCAACGATCCCAAATCCCCATTTGTGACGAGCGGTATCCGTCTTGGAACACCGGCAATCACATCCAGAGGATTTACAGAAGAAGATATGGATAAGGTTGCGGAGTGTATTGCCAAGATGATAAAAGAAGGAGAAGCAGCTTCGGAAGAAGTGCGTGGAATGGTCAAAGAGCTGACAGCGAAGTACCCATTATTATAAGAAATATCGTAAAACAAGGAGTTGGACATATTTCCGGCTCCTTGTTTTATGCGTACAGCAGCTGACTGGACTATCAAATATAAACGGGTCAGTACGCTAGGATATAACGTTCATTATGTCGTCATAACCTGCCTTTTTAATCAGCTGTTTTAGGCCGTCAAGGACTTCCTCGTTGGAGTAATTATTCTGTACCAGAAATTGTTCTTCTTTCTCTGCCAGAGAGTGATAAAAGAGGGCAGCGGCAGCCACTTCATGTTTGTTGTGGTAATCAATGCGGCTCAGTAAAATGTTTTCGGCTTCGTTGATTTTACCGTTGTCTATCATTTCCAACAGTCCGTTTAAATTCTCCCCGGACACCTCGTAGTGATTTTTCTTTTCCTCTTCTACAGAGACGTATGTCTTCCCCAACAGGAAGGTAAATAATACCCGGATGGCTTCTTTGATGATTCTCATAATATAATCTTTTTCATCTTCAAAATTCATAAATAATACCTCCTTCGTACCCTTGTGCGTTTCTGAATCCGCTGTCTGTTATCCTTATATTTAGTGGAAGGTTAAGTTATAAAAATTATTATAAAGAATATTCATTTTAATGGCAATAGACAAAAGTTTGGTTCTCGTAATTTGATAGAAAGGTGCGGAAAAATCCGTACCTTTAAGAAATTATTAATAATTTTTGTTAGCAATCGTTATCTTTTTATGATAAGATGGTTACTAATGATGGGGAAAACCGTCTGAATGAGACAGGCAGAGAGCTGGTCAATTTGATTAAACTGCCTGTTTGTGCCGGGAAGTGCGCAGAATGGAGGTAAGAATGAGTAAGAAGAAGATAGGTATAGTGATTGCCGTAGTTGTGATTATTGCAGCGGCAGTCGGCGGAGGGGCATGGTATTTCCTGAATGGCAACATGGGAATCGGCAACAGTGCGGATAAAGTATATGTAGAAAAGGTGTCCTCTTTGAATGTTGCCAATGCAGGAGTGCAGAACCGGTATTCCGGCGTAGTGGAAGCACAGGAGAGCTGGAAAGTAAATAAAGAACCTGACCGCGAGGTCAAGGAAGTTTTTGTAGAACAGGGCGATATGGTGGAAGAAGGCGATTCGCTGTTTGAATATAATATGGACGATCTTAAGTCAGAGTTATCCCAGGCAGAGCTGGAGTTGGAGGGGCTGCAGAATGAGATTACGGATTTGAATTCCCAGATTGCCCAGCTGACCAAGGAGAGAAGCGCTGCACCGTCAGAAGAGAAGTTTCAGTATACGGCGGAGATTCAGGAGAAAGAAAACAGCATTAAACAGACCGAGTATAACATTGAGAGCAAAAAAGCTGAGATGAAGAAGAAGCAGGAGAGTATCGACAATGCCGTGGTAACCAGTAAGATTGCGGGAGTGGTGAAATCAATCAATCAATCGTCTGGCGGCGGAGATTATGCTTCAGAGGAGGATTCTGCTTATATGACAATACTTGCGGTAGGGGATTTTCGTGTGAAAGGAACCGTCAGTGAGAGCAATGTGCAGATGCTTTCGGAACAGCAGCAGGTTATTCTGCGTTCCCGTGTTGATGAGGACCAGACCTGGACAGGAACTATCAGCAAGATTGATACTCAGAATGAAGCGAGTGATGGCAATAGTGATATGATGATGTATGATTCCGGCAACGGCGCTGAGAAGGCGACCAAATATCCATTTTATATCACGATGGATTCCACAGATGGGCTGATGATGGGTCAGCATCTGTTTATCGAGTTAGATGAAGGGCAGACAGAGAAAAAAGAGGGAATCTGGCTGTTCGAAGGTTATATTGTCAGAGGAAATGTCCAAGAAGAAATGGCAATGGGTTCCGCTTCCGGCGATGCGCAGGAGTTTGATGTGGAAGAGTCTCTTGACGATGATGCGAGTGCAGAGGATTTGCAGTCAAGTGAAACGAGTTCAGAAGATTTGAGTTCTGGTGATGAGGGCGGAGAGGATTTGCAGTCAAGTGAAACGAGTTCAGAAGATTTGGGTTCTGGTGATGAAAGCGGAGAGGATTCCCTGGCAGAAGAGAAATCAGACACAGATAATACAGAAGAGAATGCAGGTGCAGGAACAGAGGAAGAGAGCCCTTATGTCTGGGCAGTGAATGACAGGAACAGGTTGGAGAAACGCCAGGTGGAATTGGGTGAATACGATGAGGCCATGGGGGCATATGAGATTTTGTCCGGTCTTACAGAAGATGATTACATTGCATTCCCTATGGAAGGACTGTATGAGGGAGTAACGGCAGTCACTAGCGTAGAGGAGGTAGATTATGAATCACCATTATACAATCAGGGAGAGGAAGGCGAGAATCCCGAAGAAGGAGAGCCGTCTGATGATGGACAATTGATGAAAGACGGCGGTTTTGAGAGCGGCGGCGAGATGATGGAAGAGGGAATGTCTGATGGGGAAGGGATAGATGAAAGTCTCTCTGACATGGAGAGTATTTCGGACGAAGATATGTCTCTCGAGGATGAATCTGAGGATGGTTCAACCGAAGATGAAACCGAAGATGAAACAGCAGATGGTGATGCTTCGGGAGACGGTACCGCCGAGGATGACCAATTGTCTGATATAACGGATACTCTGGGTGGAGGAAGAAATGATACGGACCTTGGTCAATTTGAAAGGCTGCAATAGGAACCGGAGGGATGAATTAGGATGATATTAGATTTGCAGAATATATATAAAGATTACCAGCAGGATAAGTTGGTGGTTCCGGTATTGAAGGATGTTTCCTTTCAGGTAGAGGAAGGGGAATATGTGGCAATCATGGGTCCTTCTGGTTCCGGCAAGACGACCTTGATGAATATTATCGGCTGCCTGGACCGCCCTACCTCAGGAAATTATCTGCTTGCCGGAGAAGATGTATTGAAGTGCAGGGATAAGGAGATGTCTGATTTGCGGCTTAGAAGCATTGGGTTTGTATTCCAGAGTTTTCATCTGCTCTCCAGACAGACAGCTCTGGATAATGTAGCCCTGCCGCTGAGCTATGCCGGTATCAAGAAGAAGGAGCGCAAGGAAAGAGCAGCGCGGGCATTGGAGCGTGTGGGACTTGGGGACCGTATGACATTTAAGCCTACTCAGTTATCGGGCGGTCAGAAACAGCGTGTGGCGATTGCACGCGCTATGGTGAATAATCCGAAAATACTTCTGGCAGATGAGCCCACCGGAGCGCTGGACTCCAAGTCAGGAGAACAGATTATGGAATTGTTCCGCCAGCTTAATGATGAAGGGGTAACTGTTGTAATGATTACCCATGACAGGAATATTGCCTCCAGAGCAAAACGTGTCATACATATCATTGATGGCATGATTACAGAGGAAGGCAAATCTCAGGTTGATGGTATGGCTGTAGGGGGAGAGGAATCTCAAGTAAATGATATGGCTGTAGAGGAAAAAGAACTTCAACTAAATGGCATGGCCGTGGGAGATGTGGGCAAGGAGGCGGAGAATGAGTAAAAAGGCAGTTATTATTTCATTAATCTCTGTGTGTGCTGTGAGCGGGGCTATATATGGAGGAATTAAGTTATATCAGAATCACCAGTTTAATAGCCTGACGGCGGAAGTACAAAGTGTGTCTAACCTCAATATGTATTATGGAGGGTCAGAGATGAGCAGCTCCGGTATGCTGACAAATGATTATTCTCAGGAGGTATATCCCCTGGAGGATAAGAATATCCTGGAAGTGTTTGTGGAGGAAGGGCAGACTGTGGAAGCCGGAGATCCTTTGATTTCTTATGATATGACGTTGGCGGATTTGGAATTGGAAATGAAAGAGCTGGATGTAGCGACTACGGCAGGGAAGATACAGGCGGCGAAGCAGGAACTTGAGAATTTGAAGAAGATAAAGCCCATTCAGCCCAAGCCGGAACAACCGGAGCCTCCCAGTGAGCCAGAAGTTCCAGAGGTCCCAGAGGTCCCGGAAACACCCGAGGAGCCGCCGAAACCAGAGAAAAACGGTGAGGCATTTAATTTTATTACCCCGGATTCAAAGCCCAATAAGGGAAAGGGAACGGAGGAAGACCCATATGTATATCTCTGTATGCCGGATTGCTATGTATATGGAGAATTTATCAATAACCTTTCCAGGAATGAGAAAAAGCCAGTGTATGTAAGTCTGGAAATCCACAAGAAAAATACATTAAAGGGAAAATTGCTTAGTCGTTGGGAAATTAACGGTAAAAGCGGATTTCCAATGATGGCGGATGATTCCCGCTGGTCTGTCAGTTCGAAATCTCAGATTGTGGAGGAAGAGATAGTGGAGCCTGAGCCGCCGGAGGAACCGGAGGAGCCTGAAATACCGGAAGTACCGGAACCGGAAGAGGAGGAGGGCTATACCGCGCAGGAGCTTGCAGATAAAATTAAAGACAAAGAGAAGGAAATTCGTGATTTAGACCTTGACAAACGACAAGGGGAACTGGAATTAGAACAGATGAAGAAAATGTCCAGTGACGGTATAATCAAGGCGGAAATAAATGGTATTGTTAAGGAAATGAGTGAATTAGACAATCTGCCTGCGGACGGTTCTCCTATCCTTACAGTGGCGGGTTCGGAAGGGCTGTATGTGAAAGGATACCTGAGCGAGCTGCAGTTGGAGGATATTGAGGTTGGACAGACGGTGTATGCTTATTCGTGGGAGAGCGGCAATAACTTTGAGGCTTCGATAACAGAGATTTCCTCCTATCCTTCCACAAGCTATGAAAGCTGGGGGGAGGGAAATCCCAATGTGTCTTATTATCCATACACAGCTTATATTGAGAACACAGAAGGACTTCATAATGGAGAATATGTGGATTTGACGATGACGCCTAATAATGCAGGACAGCAGTCTGACAGCATTTACATTGATAAGGCGTATGTCCGGCAAGAGGATAACCGTAAGTATGTGATGAAAGAAGATAAGAATCATTGTCTGGTAAAGCAGTATGTCAAGACGGGCAAGACTGCATACGGCTCTGTGGAGATTCTGTCGGGACTTTCTCAGGAAGACAAGATTGCATTTCCATATGGGAAGAACGCGAAGGAAGGCGTAAAAGTGGAGAGCGCTGAGTAATTCGGCGCTGGCGCAGAATGGAGGAAAAATGTTAGAGAATATCAGATTGTCCTTACAGGGATTGTGGTCACATAAGATGCGTTCCTTTCTTACCATGCTGGG
>CAJUHY010000054.1 GCA_910585895.1 uncultured Lachnospiraceae bacterium | reverse complement strand
GTCTGTCTTCCTTTTCTTACTAACTGGTTAAATGTTGGCATTCTTTTCACCTCCTATAAGATTATATATGTGCCCTTTAATGCACGCTAAATCATTATATAAGGTTAAATTCGCCATGTCAAGGACTTTTTACAATTTTTCCCGCTTTTCGCAATTGTATACATAAAAACGGGAAGCAGCCTCTGCTGCCTCCCATTGAAATCATATGTATTATCTCTCTTTCTTCTTAAAATAATCATCTATGTTTTTCTTAATTTCTTCCGGTTTAAGCGTCTTCACCAGATAGCCCATTGGTTTCAAGGGAATTACTTTCTGCACACTCTCTTTTGACACGTTTCCGGTAAGGAAGTATACCGGAATATCTGCAAACTCTTCCTCAGATCGCATCATTTCCAAAACCACACTGCCATCGCAGATTGGCATCTCATAATCCAAAAGCACCAAGTCCGGCCTGCCGAGCGTCATGCATTTAATAGCGGCAATTCCCGACTTCGCCGCTTCAACTGCATAATCTTTGCCCAGTAAATCCCGCATTGCCCGGCGCACAACCTCTGAATCATCTACCACAAGTATTTTTTTCTTACGGCTGACATCGTTCTCATTGAGGTAATTCTGAATTTCAGACATCGCATTCTCGGCTTTGATAGTAGTGCCTTCCGCCTCATTCTCAAAGAGGTGCGGAGCTATCACACAATACGCAAAATATCCTTCTCCTGTATCAAACAGCAGACTTGCCTGCGGCTTTTCCCTGTCAAGATTCTTGCGGAATTGTTCATAGTTCAGCAATTTTTCATCTTTCATCTCGTACTCTGCCGAAGCTGGATATTGCTCACTGATGCGGTGGACAAATTGCTGCGCCATGTATCTGGCAATATTTATCACCATGACGTTAACCTCTTCAGAGTCAATATTCATCATGCTGCCGATAGTCTTGAGCAGCAGCTTCTCCTCAAATCCTAAAATAATCTCCCATCTCTCGCCTTTCTTCCCCGCATAAGCAAGACGATAGTACACTGCTTTTCCAAACTTCTCTCCACCATAACAATCACTGACTACATTTGCATTCAGTTGGAACATATCGGACAGCAGCTTAATAATCATCTTCCTCATGGCAGACTGCTGCTCCTCCGGCAGGAGACCTCCCCACTTACTAACTGCTTTCCCCGTAATTGCGCGGTCTTCCGTCAGAGTATGCCCGAGCAGCCATCCCGCACAGACGCCCAGAAAATGGTCAATCGCCTCCGGCGAAAATGAGGACTGCGCCAGCTCTTTTTCCAGAGCCGGAAGCGTTTTCTGCCTGAAATTATCATGAAGCCGCCTGTGCATCTCAAAACCTGCATAGTCAATGGAAGCCATGTATTGCTCTTCCTCTGTAAAATGCTTCATTGCATGGTCTTTAAAGTATTTGATTCCTTCCTGGCAAACCCACTGGCTCTTTGATTCCTCTGACTTGTACATAAACAGCCTGTTCAAGATGCCAAATAATTTCTTATGTTCATTATCAACGATTTCCACACCTATATTAAACCGGTCCTGCCATACTAACTGATTCGCCATTTTTTCCTCCTTCATTACCATATTTTTCGCTATAATATAACAAACAGTATACCATATAATATTGTGGAAGAATAGTTATTTCTTTGATTGTTCTGTAATCTTTTTTACTTCTTCAACTTAACCGTAATGGTCTTGGAATACGGTCCGAAAATCTTTCCCTTTTTTGCTTTTTCCTTATAAAATGCCCTCACCTTTACATACACTTCTTGCCCTTACCGGAAGCTTTATTAGCAATCTTGCCTGCGGCGGACTTGTTTATCGTCTTTACCGCCTTATAACCCTTATTCTTTTTGCAGATGTATATACCACATATCCTTGGGCAGGAGATGCCTTCTTCCATCGTACTGAAATTTTTCCGTTCTTTGCCGCACTCGTCATGATTGACGGGCGCGCCAGAACTTTTACCTTAGCAAAACTTCCACTTAGAGAACTATTATATTTTGTATCCTCCGCCACTGCCTTAATTTTATAATAGTTACTTTCACATTCTGGCTGGCGCTCAGTTGTGTCTCATTTAGTCTCGCTGGCGCTTCCAAAGGAGACTTAACCTCTGGATTATTCGGATTATTTGGCTCGCCGGAATTTCCCGGGTCGTCTGGATTATCCGGATTTACCGGCTTCTTAGCATAGAACTTCTCAAAATCAGTAACTTTATTTCCGTCGGAACCTATGACGCCGCCGTTCACATCTAGGGAAATACTGATTAAATCATTATTTCCCTAGACCAAATATCTGAACTGTATTGTAAGAACCGGTAGGCACCAGTGTGCTCTCAGCTACTTGCATTTGCGCCTTTTTATCTGTTACGCTGACTACTCCAAGCTTTATGCCGTTCACCAAAAATTCTACAGATTTCACATTTCCATCGGTAACATTTGCTGTAAGCAATATTGCTTCATAGCTATCATTTTCAGATTTTTTGTCTCCACAGTAATGCGCCTGCACTTTTAAAGCCCGGGGAAGCTGCCAGTGTCTTCCGTGAGGCAAACTGTGTATCCATCCAATTAAGGCGATTCTTAAGATACGTCTTTAAGGTTGTGACCTGCGCGGCAAATTTCTTATTATTCTCCCACCGATACCAGAGATTGGCATTTGCATCCGCGGACTCTGCCAGCAATGCCTGATATGTATCTATTGTCCCACCGCTGCATATTCCTGATTAATTTTTAGAGTGGTTTCTTATGCTGTTGATGCTGAAATATCCTCCTGTGCCTTTACAACCCTTGCGACGCCACAAGTCCCCATACCAATTCAGAATAAAAAGCTCCATACGCAACAGCGTATGAAGCCTTTTGTCAATCTTTATTCCTGCTCAGCTTCCACCAATTCTTCTACAGATTCCTCCAAGGACTCCTCTAACATATCCTCAGGAAACTCTTCCTCAAAATCTTCCTCCTGAGACTCACTTTCCTTAGTTTCATAGGTGAAATCAAGCACTCCTTCTTCAAAGTAAATATCGTCCATGGAATTGATGTCTGTGGACAATTTGATGTTATGATAACGCTTCATGCCCGTTCCGGCAGGAATTAGTTTACCAATGAGCACATTTTCTTTCAGTCCAATCAAGGGGTCTACCTTGCCCTTAATTGCAGCCTCAGTCAGCACTTTCGTTGTCTCCTGGAAAGAAGCCGCGGACAGGAAGGAATTGGTCGCAAGAGAAGCCTTGGTAATTCCCAGCATTACCTGCTTGCCCTCTGCCGGCTCTTTGCCTTCCTCCTCGAGTCTTTCATTGGTATCTTCATATTCCAGAATATCTACCAACGTTCCTGGAAGGAAATCAGAATCTCCGTTATTTTCGATACGGATTTTCTTTAACATCTGACGCACAATCACTTCAATATGCTTATCATTGATTTCTACACCTTGCAGACGGTATACACGCTGCACTTCCTGAATCATATAATCCTGAACGGCGCGCACACCCTTGATTTTCAAAATATCATGTGGGTTCACGCTACCTTCCGTTAACTCATCGCCCGCCTCTAAGACGGCGCCGTCTGTTATCTTAATTCTTGAGCCATAGGGAATCAGGTATGCTTTCATCTCCCCAGTTTCCTCGCTGGTGACAATGATTTCACGTTTCTTCTTCGTATCCTTAATTGTGGCAACTCCTGCAAATTCTGTAATGATTGCAAGACCTTTCGGCTTACGTGCCTCAAAAAGCTCCTCCACACGAGGAAGACCCTGTGTGATGTCATTTCCTGCAACACCGCCGGTATGGAAGGTACGCATCGTAAGCTGTGTACCAGGCTCTCCAATCGACTGCGCCGCAATAATTCCTACGGATTCTCCAACCTGCACTGCCTGCCCGGTCGCCATATTCGCACCATAGCATTTTGCACAGATTCCATTGTGGGAGCGGCAGGTCAGTACCGTACGGATTTTGACTTTAGTAAGCGGCTCACCCTTTTCGTCCACACCCTTGCTCATTACCACCGCGGCGCGCCTGGGCGTAATCATGTGATTTGCTTTTACCAGAACATTTCCTTCGGCATCACAGATGGTATCGCAGGAAAAACGTCCGGTAATACGCTCCTGTAAACTCTCAATTTCTTCCTTGCCGTCCATGAATGCTTTGACGTACATGCCCGGAATGGACTTTCCTTCGCAGCAATCAATATCACGGATAATCAATTCCTGTGATACGTCAACAAGACGCCTTGTCAGGTATCCTGAGTCGGCAGTACGCAGCGCCGTATCGGACAGACCCTTGCGAGCTCCATGCGCCGACATGAAATACTCCAATACGTCCAGACCCTCACGGAAATTAGACTTAATCGGCAACTCAATCGTACGTCCCGTCGTATCCGCCATCAATCCACGCATACCTGCCAGCTGCTTAATCTGTTTATCGGAACCACGCGCTCCCGAATCTGCCATCATATAGATGTTATTATATTTATCCAGGCCGTCCAGAAGTTCCTTCGTCAAAATGTCGTCCGTCTGTTTCCAGGTCTCAACGACTTCCTTATATCTTTCTTCCTCAGTAATCAGACCGCGCTTATAGTTCTTGGTAATCTTATCTACCGTATCCTGCGCATTCTGAATCAATTCCGGCTTCTTCGCCGGCACTGTCATGTCGGAAATGGAAACTGTCATGGCAGCCCTTGTGGAATATTTATAACCCATCGCCTTGATATCATCCAACACCTCGGCCGTCTTCGTCGCGCCATGGATGTTAATGACTTTCTCAAGAATCTGCTTCAGGCCCTTTTTGCCTACGTGGAAATCAACCTCCAGTTTCAGCAAATCTTCCAGCTTGCTCCTGTCCACAAACCCTAAATCCTGCGGCAGAATTTCATTGAAAATGAAACGACCCAAAGTAGACTCTACATTTCCGCTTACCAGTTCACCGTCCGCCGTTATGCGTTCCACACGTGCTGTAATTCTTGAATGCAGCGTCAGCGCCTCATTCTCATAAGCCAGAATTGCCTCATTGACACTCTTGAAGAACTTCCCTTCTCCTAAAGCCCCTGGCCTTTCCTGTGTCAGGTAATAAATTCCCAACACCATATCCTGTGAAGGCACTGCCACCGGACCTCCATCAGAAGGTTTCAGCAGGTTATTCGGTGATAACAGCAAAAATCTGCACTCAGACTGTGCTTCCACAGACAACGGCAGATGTACTGCCATCTGGTCTCCGTCGAAGTCAGCGTTAAACGCCGTACATACCAACGGATGAAGCTTAATTGCCTTACCTTCCACAAGAATGGGCTCAAATGCCTGAATGCCTAATCTATGCAGTGTGGGGGCTCGGTTGAGCATTACCGGATGTTCTTTAATGACTTCCTCCAAAACATCCCACACCTCCGGCTGGAGACGCTCTACCATCTTCTTGGCACTCTTGATATTATGCGCCGCTCCATTATATACAAGCTCTTTCATAACGAAAGGTTTAAATAACTCAATTGCCATTTCTTTGGGCAGACCGCACTGGTAAATCTTTAACTCTGGTCCTACCACGATAACGGAACGGCCGGAATAGTCCACACGTTTACCAAGCAGGTTCTGACGGAAACGACCGGATTTACCCTTCAGCATATCAGACAATGACTTAAGTGCACGGTTGCCGGGTCCGGTAACCGGACGGCCTCTGCGCCCATTGTCTATCAGCGCATCCACTGCCTCCTGCAGCATACGCTTCTCATTTCTTACGATAATGTCCGGCGCACCCAGTTCCAACAGCCTGCGCAGACGGTTATTACGATTGATAATCCGGCGGTATAAATCATTCAAATCGGAAGTCGCAAATCGCCCGCCGTCCAACTGTACCATTGGCCGCAAATCAGGCGGAATTACCGGAATTACATCCATAATCATCCACTCCGGCTTATTGCCTGAACCACGGAATGCTTCTACCACTTCCAGGCGCTTGATAATACGAGCTCGCTTCTGTCCGGTGGCATCTTTCAATGCCGTCTTTAACTCTACGGCATCTTTCTCCAAATCAATAGCCTCTAACAACTCTTTGATAGACTCAGCGCCCATTCCCACGCGGAAATCTGCGCCAAATTTCTCCCTTGCCTCCTGGTATTCCGCCTCTGTCAATACCTGTTTATACTGCAAATCGCTGCTTCCCTTATCCAATACAATATAGGAAGCAAAATACAGCACTTTCTCCAAAGTTCTGGGGGATAAATCCAGAACTAAGCCCATGCGGCTGGGAATTCCCTTAAAATACCAGATATGAGATACCGGGGCAGCAAGCTCAATGTGTCCCATCCGCTCCCTGCGCACACTCGCCTTAGTGATTTCCACGCCGCAGCGGTCGCAGACAACGCCCTTGTAACGGATTTTCTTATACTTGCCGCAGTGGCACTCCCAGTCTTTGCTGGGTCCGAAAATCTTCTCGCAGAACAAGCCGTCTTTTTCCGGTTTCAGGGTTCTATAGTTGATGGTCTCCGGCTTTTTTACCTCGCCTCTGGACCACTCACGAATTTTCTCAGGTGACGCCAGACCAATTTTAATCGCATCAAAGGTAATTGGCTGGTATTTCTCTTTGTTCATTACTTCCGGCATAGTGACTCTCCCTTCTCCTACTCTCTATTCAAGAACATCCTCAAAGTCGGCGAAATCGTCCTCTAGTTCCAAAGCTTCTTCTTCCTCATCATCCTCTTCTATATCAACCAGTTCTTCGCTCTCATCATTGAATTCCTGCTTGCTAAAGCCCATTTCACCGAAGGATTCTTCCTCCTCAAAAGCAAAATTGCGGTCTCCTGCAATGATGGAATTCAAATCTGTGTTGCCATATTCACTGGTTTCCATCAGTTCTATCTCTTCCCTGTTTTCGTCAAGAACTTTTACATCCAGACCCAAAGACTGGAGCTCCTTCAAAAGCACCTTGAAGGATTCGGGAATACCCGGTTTGGGGATATTGTCACCTTTAATGATTGCTTCATATGTCTTCACACGCCCGATGACATCATCCGACTTCACAGTCAGAATCTCCTGCAATGTATAAGATGCGCCATAAGCCTCAAGCGCCCAAACCTCCATCTCTCCAAAACGCTGTCCGCCGAACTGGGCTTTACCTCCCAACGGCTGCTGCGTTACCAATGAATACGGTCCGGTGGAACGAGCATGAATCTTGTCGTCTACCAGGTGATGGAGCTTCAGGTAATGCATGTGACCAATCGTAACCGGGCTGTCGAAATATTCTCCGGTCCTGCCGTCCCGCAGTCTTACCTTACCGTCACGGGACAATGGAACTCCCTTCCACACTTCTCTGTGGTCTCTGTTATCATACAGATATTCCAGAACTTCCGGCAGTAAGTCTTCTTTATACTTTGATTCAAATTCTTCCCAGGAAAGGTTCACATAATCATTCGCCAAATCCAGGGTATCCATAATATCATTCTCGTTTGCACCGTCAAAAACCGGCGTGGCAATATTAAATCCAAGCGCTTTTGCTGCCAGGCTTAAATGAATCTCCAGCACCTGTCCGATATTCATACGCGACGGCACACCCAATGGATTCAGCACGATATCCAGCGGACGTCCGTTCGGCAAAAATGGCATATCTTCTACCGGAAGCACACGGGAAACCACACCCTTGTTACCATGACGACCAGCCATCTTATCACCTACAGAAATCTTCCTCTTCTGAGCAATGTAGATGCGGACTGCCTGATTAACGCCTGGCGACAGCTCATCACCGTTGTCCCTGGTAAATACCTTGGCATCGACTACGATGCCATACTCACCATGCGGAACCTTAAGGGAAGTATCACGCACTTCGCGGGCTTTCTCACCAAAAATCGCGCGCAGCAGACGCTCTTCTGCTGTCAGTTCCGTCTCTCCCTTGGGCGTAACCTTACCCACCAGAATATCTCCGGCACGTACCTCAGCGCCAATGCGGATAATTCCCCGCTCATCCAAATCTTTGAGCGCATCATCGCCGACACCTGGAACGTCTCTGGTAATCTCTTCCGGTCCCAGCTTGGTGTCACGGGCCTCTGCCTCATATTCCTCTATATGAACGGAGGTATAGACATCCTCCTGTACTAACCTTTCACTTAGGAGAACCGCGTCCTCATAGTTATATCCTTCCCAGGTCATAAATCCAATCAGCGGATTCTTGCCCAATGCAAGTTCTCCCTTGGAAGTGGAAGGACCATCTGCAATCACCTGTCCTGCTTCCACCTTATCACCCTTGTAGACAATCGGTCTCTGGTTATAGCAGTTGGACTGGTTGCTTCGCAGAAATTTTGTCAACTTATAGACATCGCGGTTGCCATCTTCCGTCTTAATCGTAATCTCATTAGAAACGGCTCGCTCTACCATACCTGCGCGTTTTGCCAGCACACAGACGCCGGAATCCTCAGCTGCTTTCGTCTCCATCCCGGTTCCGACTGCCGGAGCTTCCGTAGTCAGCAGCGGCACTGCCTGACGCTGCATGTTAGAACCCATCAGCGCGCGGTTCGCATCGTCATTTTCCAGGAAAGGAATCAATGCCGTAGCCACAGAGAACACCATCTTAGGCGATACGTCCATATAATCGAACATTGCTTTCTCATACTCCTGCGTCTCTTCACGGTAACGGCCGGACACAGAATTACGTACGAAATGCCCCTCGTCATCAAGCGCTTCATTCGCCTGTGCCACATGGTAATTATCTTCCTCATCTGCCGTCATGTAAACAACTTCATCGGTTACCCGCGGATTCTTGGGGTCAGTTTTATCTATCTTACGGTAAGGCGCTTCCACGAAACCATATTCATTAATTCTCGCATATGTTGCCAGCGAGTTAATAAGACCGATGTTCGGTCCTTCAGGCGTCTCAATCGGGCACATTCTTCCATAATGAGAATAATGCACGTCACGCACCTCAAATCCGGCACGGTCCCTGGACAGACCTCCTGGTCCCAATGCAGACAGACGTCTCTTGTGCGTCAATTCACCCAGAGGATTATTCTGGTCCATAAACTGGGAGAGCTGGGAGGAACCAAAGAACTCCTTGACTGCCGCCGTCACCGGCTTAATGTTAATTAAGCTCTGCGGAGAAATTCCCTGCAAATCCTGGGTTGTCATACGCTCGCGCACGACACGCTCCATCCTGGACAGACCAATCCTGTACTGGTTCTGCAGAAGTTCTCCAACTGCACGGATTCGGCGATTGCCCAAATGGTCGATATCATCATCATTTCCCAGACCATATTCCAGATGCATGTTATAGTTAATGGAAGCCAAAATATCCTCTCTGGTAATATGCTTGGGAATTAAATCCGCCGCATCCCTGTGAAGCGCTTCCTTTAAATCTTCCAAACTTTCGTTTTCTTCTAATATTTTCTCCAATACCGGGTAATATACTAATTCTGTAATACCCAGGCTCTTTGCTTCTTCTTTCGTGATATCCACATAGTTGGTCACATCTACCATCAAGTTAGACAGTACTTTGATATTGCGTTCCTCGCCCTGAATCCACACATGGGATACCGCCGTATTCTGAATGGCATCCGCAAGTTCGCGGCTCACCGTGACTCCTTTTTCAGCAACAATCTCGCCCGTCGTCTCATCAATGACGTCCTCGGCAAGAACCTGTCCGTAAATACGGTTGCGCAAGGACAATTTTTTATTAAATTTATATCTTCCCACCTTCGCCAGGTCATAGCGTCTGGGGTCAAAAAACATAGCATTAATCAAACTTTCTGCACTCTCTACCGTAAGCGGCTCTCCGGGACGTATCTTCTTATACAGTTCCAACAGACCTTCCTGGTAGTTAGTGGCAACATCTTTGCCAAAGCTAGCAATAATCTTCGGCTCTTCCCCAAACAGGTCAATAATCTCCTGATTAGTGCCGATTCCGAGCGCGCGAATTAAAACAGTAACCGGAACTTTCCTTGTTCTGTCCACACGTACATAAAACACATCATTGGAGTCCGTCTCATACTCCAACCATGCGCCTCGATTTGGAATTACCGTGCAGGAATATAAGGTCTTGCCCACCTTATCATGTGCAATTCCATAATATATGCCGGGAGAACGCACCAGTTGGCTAACAATAACACGCTCTGCACCGTTGATGACGAAAGTTCCCGTCTCCGTCATAAGTGGTAAATCGCCCATGAAGATTTCATAGTCTTTGACTTCTTCCACTGCTTCTTTGTTGTAAAACCTGACTTTTACCTTCAAGGGAGCAGCATAGGTTGCATCTCGCTCTTTACATTCAGCGATAGAATATTTTACATCATTCTCGCACAATGTAAACCCAACAAATTCCAGACTCAACTGTCCGCTGTAATCTGCGATGGGAGAAATATCGGCAAATACTTCTTTCAATCCTTCACTGATGAACCAGTTGTAAGAATTCTTCTGAACCTCAATCAGGTTCGGCATTTCCAATACTTCCTTTTGTCGCGAGTAACTCATACGAACGCTTTTTCCTGCTTTAATCGGACGTATTCTGTTTTTCTCCATTGACGTTTCACCTCTCGTTTTTATATTCTGCCTACTGCTCGGCAATGAGTACACGTTACCACAATAGCGCATTTTATATGATACCACAACCAAACTTTCTATGTCAAGAGATATTTTGTGTTTTCTCATTCTGCAAGTTTCCTCTTTAGAAAAAGTGAACTCATAATACGGTTCAGGCGCTGCCGTCTCTCTGCCATTCTGCGCCGCCAAAGGCGGTATCGGCAGGACGCATACTTAATATTTTTTGCTGTATAAGTTGTACTTTTTTATATTCTTTAAATCAAGGGCAGACGCAACTCAACTGAGTCACGTCTGCCCTTATTTTCAAATGTCTGTTATCCGCCAGCTTCCTGCACCCAGCGCCCTTTTCCTGTATTGTTTTACGGAACCTGGAACCCTATGCTCGCAAGAATAGCTGAGTCTTCATCCTTCGTACTAACCTCAAAGGTCAAATCCTTCTCCCCATCATAGAGTACCATAATCTGCATGGTTGATGTGCCGTCCTCATGCAAATCGGATTGCTGGTTCATCCACTGCAGCCAATTGCCCTCGCTGTCCTTGATTCCCACATAAGGATCGTTGTATGGGTCATTATACGGAGCCTTTCTGAAATCAGGAAGTTCTACCTCAACAACCAGCCCTGCTTTCGTCTTGACTGCGCTCTTGACCATGATTCCATTTTCTTCTTTGTTAATATCGAAGGTCTCATTGCCGGATTGGTCGATGGTAACCGGGAATCTCAAGTGCCAATCACCCTCAACCTTACCCGGGCTTGCATATTCTCCGGATTCGTCCCACTGGTCCCAGAAATAGCCAACGAACTGCTGCACTTCCCAATCCACAACTATGGTATCCTTTTCACCAATCTTCAGATCCATCGGTTTTTCCTGAGCATCTGTTGGATTCAGCAAATCAACCTGGTTGATGGTCACAAAAGAACCATCCTTAGATTTCTCAAATGCCTTGGCTGAATAGCCTGACAGTTGAGCGCCATCTATGGATATAACTGGATTGCGTCCTTCTTTCGTCTCCACAAGAATGCCATCCGCCTGGTTCAGCCCTTCGTTATCTGTCTTAATTGATGCCGTATAATAGAGGACATATCCGTCACAGTAGACATCGGACACGGAAATAGTTACGCCATTGTTTTCCATAGTTGTCACATAACTTCCCTGCTCCTGCTGCTTTGCCACTTCATCCTGAATGGATGTTGCTCTTTTGCCAATTTTGGTGTATCTCTCCGTATCTTCCTTTTCATATTTCTCACCTTGCGCGTTGTCAACCAGATTACCGAATACGCTGCTGAAAATCTCCTCCGCCAGAACCGGGTTTGCCATGCTCGTAACCCCAACTGTCACTGCACAAGCTGCTGCCAGACCTGCTGCCACTTTCCATAATTTTCTATTTCTATTTTTCTTCGCTTTATTTTCCATTCTTCTTACCTCCATCAAAACCCTCTGTTTATGGTAATCTTTTTCCCGGGAGGACAATTCTGTCTGCTCATATTCCCTGAAATCCGTTTCCACTTCATTCAGCAGCTGATATATGTTTTTTCTCATCATCACACACCTCTTTCTAATCGGAATTGCCTGCGGAGTTTCCGTTTACTCCTGGACAGTCGGTTATAGATAACTTCTTTTTTCATTCCAGTCTCCCGGCTGACCTGTTCCACGGACTGTTCCTCCACATACAACCTCATAAACAATTCCCGATCGACAGGCTTCAACGCATCCAGCATTTTTTCCACTTCCTCTGAAATTTCCTGTTCTATCATAGCCGCGATTCTGTGGTCTTCTCTGGCAATCACAGTATCTTCAATATCCACGGTCGTAAGTTCCCGCTGATACTGCCGAAGATAATCAATTGCCCGGTACCTCGCAATGGCGGCTGCCCAATTTTTAAACGAATTTTTGCTTTCATCAAAGTCGGAAATATTCTGCCAGATTTTCAAAAGCACATCATCCAGACATTCCTCCTGCCGCTCCGGCAAACTGAATAACTGTCTGCGTATGACGGATTTCAACAAACCGCCGTATGCATCAATCACATATAAAAGCGCTTTCTCATTATGCAATTGTAATTGCCGAATATAATTGTGCTCTCCTATCTTCATAAATCATCCTCTTTTCCAGACCTGCGCGCGGTTGGTTTTGTAATTACACTTATTATTACGGATCTACAGAAGGAAATCTATCACTTTTTTTAATTTAAGAAAAATTGGAAAATATCAAGAAACTGCTCATCATTGCAGCAGCTGTTATTCCAAATCACAGATCATAATCGGTTTATGGGAAACCTGAAATTTATTCCCCAAAGCGGACGGCACCCCATAATACCCATCACATACACCAACTAACACATCGTCTTCCACACACTCTGCATATATCATTGTTTGTCCGTCCGTAATTTTGGTCCGCAATCCCTGATATTCCTCATACAATTCTTTTCCGATTGCTTTTGCAATCGCTTCCCCATTCAGGCTTATCAATGGGTCCTCTTTCCAGACAAACACCGCTTCCTCTTTACTTTCTGAGGCAACATCTATTGCATCTTTTATTTTCTCAATCATTTTCTCCTGATACTGAATCAGCGCGCTCATACTTATATAAAACAGCAGCAGCTTCTTTGTCTCCCCATCCGGCTTTCGGATGATTTGCTTCCATTCATGCAGGACGCTGACATCCAATTCATTTGCTGCTTTTTTATCATCGGACAGCGGAGAGCCAATGCCCACGATTTTTTTCTGCCAAATTTCCTCGGTTTCTTCACCTGCAAATGCTGTCAGCTTATCTACATAAACCTTTTTCATATTCTGAGACTGAACAAATACCCAGTCCGCATTCACAACACCCGGAACCGTACAATAATAATTCATGTTCCAGTATTCACGTTCATTATTTTTATCAAACTCCTCAAGTTCAAAATAAGGTATATAAATTAATTGCTCTGTATAATTTCTGATTACAGATGAATAGTACTCTTTGGGAATACTTGTTGCAGAATCCCACTCGTCGTATGGATTTTGAATAAAAATAGCCTCCGGGTGGTGCAATGCCAAATCAAAATTCTCGTAATCTGCCAATAAAATATTTGCCGGATACTCTGACAAATCATATACCATATCAAGAAAACTTCCATCATACTCTTTATAATAATATGGCAGCGGAACAACATAGACGTCCCAATCCGACTCTGCCGCTACCGCCTCCCATACGCTGTGCAGGCTATCCCAATATTTACCGCTAAACGGCAGAAACACTGCCTCCTTACGTTTTAGCACAAGTTCGTTGACCTGTGACTCAATCTGGTCTTTCAGGCTTTCCAACTCCTTCATTTTTTGTCGCGAAATATCCTGATAATCTGGGGAAGCTTCTCGATATAATTCAAACACAACTTCACAATATTGTTCTAATTCACGTACTACCAGATGATTTTCACCTTTGACCTGCTCAATTAAATTTCCCATATCTATCGCGTTTCCCTGAGCTTCAATCAGGTTCTCAACTATGTGTTTCCCTTTGTGGATTTCCTCATGAATCTGGTCGAATTTGCAAAGGAACTGTCTTATCTGATATTTACAGGAACGCTCTATCGTATTCTGTCTGGGACAGATACCCGGATATTTATACCGTGGCAGCTGATATCCAAGAATTTCTTCAAACTGCTCCTTCTGTGACTGGAAAAACGGATAATCATGTCCTGCCTTATTGCGTACCAGCCTCATATAATTTCCATACTTTTTCTGCAGCATCGCTTCATACCTGACCGGAAGCATAATCTCAATATTTTCAAAAGGAATCCGTATCCCATCCTGATAATAATTTTGTGGAAACCCAGCATTCCCATAATATACCACATGAGGTATCAATTGCGCATAGTGTCCTTCTGCGTCATCCTCAAAAACAATCATCAGCTTGCGCACCAGCTGATACAGCTTCATTTTTAACTCTGATTCAGGCTGAAAGTGCTCTATTTTTACTCCGCAAATCTGCTCAATTCTACACAAGGCAGACTCCTTTTTCTCTGGTGACAATTTATTCGTCCCCAATGAATCTGCCAATGCAAGAATATATTCTATTACCTTATCCCGCTGCTTTTCCTTCTGGGTATCAGATGACATCGTATCAAGGATGAAAATGTCAATGCCTACGATATAGGGAAAGCCGTGAAATTGTTTTAAGTGTTCTTCTTCAAAGCATATTTGAGGCCGCAGGACAATCCTTGACAAGAAATACCAGAAATTTTCCGTATTATCCATATTCAGTATGGCAAATCCCTCTGGCAGTTCGTTCTCTGCAACCCGCAAAAAGTGTTCGTAATCTTTGCGCTGCATCATAATGTCGAAATCGTCATCCCATGGGATAAATCCCCCATGGCGTACTGCCCCAAGCATAGTCCCCCAATCTGCAAAGTATGTAATATTATGCTTTCTGCAGATTTTATCCACCTCGTACATCACCGCAAGTTCTGCAGCCCACGCTTTTTTTATCATAGCCGGCACAAAAAATCCGTCCCTAACCTCATTTTCATAATAAGAATCTTTGAATTTCAACATGCTCTTCTCCTGTTACATCTCTGCATACAATTTTGTTTCTGCAATTTTTATATCACCACAGCCGCTAAAGTCAAACAAGCCGCTGGCTCAATATTAAAATAATTTTATCAGATATTTTTTTTGTATGCAACGTCTCCTCTTTACGATTCAGCGGCTTTACCGGCACGCGGGCTTTCGCCCTATAAGCAGAAAGAAGCAGACTTTTTAATCATTCAGCGGATTGCTCTGGAAGCAATAGCTTCCAGAGCCACGCGTTGCGCTTTCAAATAAAAGAACAGGGAGACTGTCTCTCATGCAAGCATGGAAAAGTCTCCCTGTTCTTTTATTCTCAATCCGCTGAATCACGATTATTTTAAAGTTACTTTTGCGCCTTCTGCTTCTAACTTAGCCTTAATGTCTTCAGCCTCTGCCTTCTCAGCGCCTTCCTTAACAACCTTAGGAGCTCCGTCAACTACTTCCTTAGCTTCCTTCAAACCTAAGCCAGTTACTTCACGAACAACTTTGATAACCTTAACTTTGTTCGGTCCAACTTCTGTCAGCTCAACATCGAACTCACTCTTCTCTTCTGCTGCGCCTGCTGCATCGCCGCCTGCTGCTGCAACTACAACGCCTGCTGCTGCAGATACGCCAAATTCCTCTTCACAGGCTTTTACTAACTCATTTAACTCTAATACGCTTAACTCTTTAATAGCTTCAATAAATTCTGCTGTTGTTAACTTTGCCATTATATTTACCTCCGTTTTGTTATTAATATTATTTCATTTTAATACATCTTTGGCTCGCCAATCGCTAGTTGCTTTCGGTCTATTCAGCTGCCGGAGCTTCCTCCGCTGCTGGTGCAGCTTCTGCCGCTGCTTCTCCACCGCCCTGTTCAGCAATCTGGTTAAGAACACGTGCCAGGTTGGTAATCGGAGACTGGATGCTTCCAAGGAATTTGGAAAGCAATTCCTCTCTGGACGGAACGGCTGCAATTGCCTTAATGCCATCTGCATCATAGAAAGTTCCTTCTACAACACCTGCTTTTAATTCCAACTTATCTGCACCCTTTGCAAATTTTGCAAGGATTCTTGCCGGAGCGGTCGCATCATCTTTGGAAATAGCAATCGCATTGGGACCTTCCAGTAAAGAAGACATGCTCTCAAAGTCAGTTCCTTTGAATGCAAAATTCATCAAGGTATTCTTGTATACTTTATACGTAATGCCAGCTTCTCTTAACTGCTTACGCAGCTGCGTATCTTCTTCTACAGTCAATCCACAGTAATCTACCAACACAACGCATTGTGCATCTTTGATATTTTCAGAAATTTCCTGTACAATAGGCTGCTTTAACTCTACTTTTGCCACGAATTGTGCACCTCCTTATTTTTGTTTTGTATTGCAGGAAGACGACTCATGCTTTCGCATGACAAAATCTTTCTCCCGCGAAGCAATCAATGCCTCTGAAAATTAGAAAGTCTCCTTGCCCAAGGGACAAGGAGACCTAAAAATCTCACTCAATCACCAGACGAACGTCTGGTAAATTCCCTCGGCAGGCCAAATGTTACGCCTTGCGGCACCTGCTGTCTTCGGCAAAATACTTGTATAGTATAACATTGTGTATTTCAGATGTCAACATCCATTTTAGACAAGTTTGGCAGTATTAACTTTCACGCCAGGCCCCATAGTGGAAGCCAGGGTTACACTTCTTAAATACTGCCCCTTTAATGCGGAAGGTCTTGCCTTGATGATGGCATCCATAAGGGTCTGGAAGTTGTCCGCTAATTGTTCTTCTGTAAAAGATGCTTTTCCAATTGGCACATGAATAATATTGGTCTTATCTAATCTGTACTCAATCTTACCAGCTTTGATGTCATTTACAGCCTTGGTAACATCCATCGTAACGGTTCCTGCTTTGGGGTTCGGCATTAAGCCCTTCGGTCCAAGTACACGACCCAGACGTCCAACAACGCCCATCATATCAGGAGTAGCAACTACCACGTCAAAATCCAGCCATCCATCATTCTGAATCTTCGGAATCAATTCTTCCCCACCAACATGGTCAGCGCCTGCTGCCATTGCCTCGTCTACTTTGTCACCCTTTGCAAAAACCAGAACACGAACGGTCTTACCTGTTCCGTGCGGTAATACTACGGCTCCACGAATCTGCTGTTCTGCATGACGTCCATCACAACCGGTTCTGATATGAGCTTCGATTGTCTCATCAAATTTAGCAACTGCCGCCTTCTTTGCCAGGCTGATTGCTTCTTCTGTATCATACTGCATTGTCCTGTCGATAGCCTTTGCAGCCTCTACATATTTCTTTCCTCGTTTCATTCTAATAACCTCCTAGTGGTAATATCGGGAGTGGTCCCTCCCACGGTTTCAGTAAGCGCCGGATGCCTATTCTCCGACTTCAACACCCATGCTTCTTGCTGTTCCTGCTATCATGCTCATTGCCGCCTCCAAAGAACCAGCATTCAAATCTTTCATTTTCAGTTCTGCAATTTCCTGAACCTTCGCCTTCGGAATCGTAGCTACTTTTGTCTTATTCGGTACGCCGGAACCGGATTTGATGTTGCAGGCTTTCTTAATCAACACTGCAGCAGGCGGGGTTTTTGTAATGAAGCTGAAGCTTCTGTCTGCATATACGGTAATTACTACCGGAATAATTAAATCGCCCTGGTCAGCTGTCTTTGCATTGAACTGCTTGGTAAATTCGACAATATTTACTCCGTGCTGTCCAAGAGCCGGTCCAACCGGTGGTGCCGGCGTAGCCTTCCCGGCAGGAATCTGTAATTTGATATATCCTTCTACTTTCTTTGCCATTTGGAAAATCCTCCTTAAATAGTTCTCGTCCAGGTGTTTCTAAGAAATCCTGCGACAAATGCATCTTATAACCTTCTAATATCTGTGAAACTTATTTCAACCGGTGTTTCACGACCGAACAAGTCAACATTGATAGTCACCATCTGTTTGCCGTGGTTCATCGACTGGATAATTCCGACTGTATCTTTCCAGACACCTCCGATTACCCGGATGGAATCCCCTTCGGCAAAATCGACAACCACATTGTCAACCTGAATACCCAATGGTCTCATTTCAGCTTCAGTGAGCGGTACAGGTTTGGAACCCGGACCTACAAACCCGGTAACACCTCTGGTATTTCTAACCACATACCATATATCATCATTCATAACCATGTTAATGAGGACATAGCCCGGAAACATTTTCTTCTCAACGGTCTTCCTTACACCGTTTTTCATTTCCACAACGCTCTGCATCGGAACACGCACTTCCAAAATCTGGTCTTCCAGATGACGGTTCTCAATGGTCTTTTCAATGTTCTCCTTAACTTTCTTTTCATAACCGGAATAGGTATGAACTACATACCAGTTTGCCTCTGCCA
>CAJUHY010000053.1 GCA_910585895.1 uncultured Lachnospiraceae bacterium | reverse complement strand
GAGCGTCACTATCAAGGGAGGCGGAACGATAGCCCGGGGCGGCTCAGGCGCAGGATTTATAATGAATGGCGG
Source organism: uncultured Lachnospiraceae bacterium (assembly GCA_910585895.1). GTDB lineage: Bacteria > Bacillota > Clostridia > Lachnospirales > Lachnospiraceae > Petralouisia. The sequence goes on along the minus strand of CAJUHY010000053.1, from coordinate 18,666 downwards.
CGGCAATCTGGTGTTGGAAGACATTACATTGGATGGATGTTCATCGGAATTTCCTGCGGCAGTTACATCTATGATAACAGCAAAAGGCAGGAATACCATTAGGATGGAAAGCGGCTGCGCAATCAGGAACTGCAGTTCAACAAGCGCTGGGGCGGCAATTTCCTTACCGCTTGGCAATGGTGAGAACTCAGATATCATAATTAATGGCGCTTTGATAGAAAATTGCCAGACTGCAGGCGTAGGAGGCGCAATCAGCGCTGATAGCAAGTCGACAAAAAGCGGCTCCATTACCTTAAATAATGCAACGATAAGGAATTGCACGGCAGGAACGACTGGCGGAGGTATCTATGCGCCGGATATAGATGTAACTATTAATGGGGGGCATTATGAGAACAATAAGACAACAAAGCTTTCAGGCGGCTATGTGGGCGGCGGTTTTATTTCTATCTGCAGGTCGACCCTGATTATAAAAGATGGTATTTTTACCGGGAATTCGTGTGTGAACAAAGGGGGCTGCGTTTCCCACTGCGGTCATCTGAATACGAGGACTTACATATATGGAGGGACTTTTTCCGGCAATACCTGCAGCAGTAAACAGTATGCGGGCAGCGGTGCGCTTTATAATGCTACGGTAGATGCAGCCGACACGTCAGTGACGCTTTCCGGCAATGTAAAGTTTATTGGCAATACCGATAATTCGGGTACGGATGGCATTTATTTGGACGCCAAAGGTGGAGCGACGTGCAAGATTCAGATTAGCGATACGCTTACCTATCCGATAAAGGTTTATTTGAATCCGCTGGAGGGGTATGTGATTGCACAGGGAGTGAATGATTATCAGTTACTGGGAAAGAGAGACATGAAGAAAATTACTTTTGTGGATGTCATGGGTTCTGGCAAAACCTGGTATGCAGTGTTGGACGAGGATGCCAATCAGGTATACATTTCAGAGACAAATCCCGCATACGCTTATTTTGTCTACTATATTAAAAATGGCTCACAAGGGACGGCAGTAGCAGATGACAATGAGTATGAGCTGGGAGATACAGTGACCGTAAAATCCGCTGAAGGGCTGTCTTATGAAGGACGCCGGTTTGTTGGCTGGAACACCGAGCCTGACGGCAGCGGGGTTATGTATCAGGAAAATGATACGTTTGATTTGGAAGGTGACACAAACCTGTACGCCATTTTCGAGGAGGGCATAACAGCAGACTTCTATTCCGGCAGCGCTGGGAATAAGCAGACTGTTGCCGCAGATATGGATTTGGAGCAGAACACCGGTATAGTTACAACGCCGGAACTTCTGCCGCTGGAAGGCTTTACTGCCGTAGGCTGGGCGGAAAGCCATGAAGCATTTGATGGAGAGATTGCTGAGCGCACAGAGCTTATACTGACTGCAAATGCTTCTTACTATGGCGTTTATGAGAAAGAAGTAGTGTTGTCTTATAATGTTAACGGCGGGGAAACCTGTCCGGAAAGTGAGACCCAGATTTGCCGTGCCAACGTGGGGGAGGAAATTTCCTATGATACTCCTGCTTTCACGGTAGCGGAGGAAGCAACCAAGACAGGAGGAGCGTTCCTTGGCTGGAATACGGAGGCCGATGGGAGTGGTACGATGTACCAGCAAGGCGATGTGCTGGAAATTGTCCAGGACCAGGAACTGTATGCTATTTTTGAGGATAGACCATTATTTTATGCGGATTTTTACTCTGGAAACGCAGGTGACAAGGAGCGTGTGATAACGCTGCTGGAGGAAGGGGCAGTGAGCGGTATGGTTACAGCCCCGGAACTTAAGCCGATGAATGATTTTAAGGCATTGGGCTGGAGTGGGAGCCATGAGGGGTATCATGCGGAGGCAGTGGCAGGTGATGAACTTACCTTGACTGCAAATGCTGCTTATTATGGCGTATATGAGAAAGAAGTAGTGTTGTCTTACGATGCCAATGGAGGGGATGTCTGCCCGGAAAGTGAGACAGGAAGCTGCCGCGCCAATGTGGGCATGGAGGACATATCCTATGACCGTCCTGCATTTACAGCAGCAGGAGCGCTGCCGCGGCAAGGTTATGTCTTTGCAGGATGGAACACCAGACAAGACGGCAAGGGAGAGCCGTATCTGGCGGGAGAGGACCTGGAACTGGACCATGATACAGTGCTCTATGCCATGTGGGTTGCCGGGGACTGCACCCCCTACCGGGTGGAGCACTACTGGCAGGATATTGAAGGCGACAGCTACACCCGCGTGGATGCGGATACGGAATACATAGCCGGCAGGACCGGCGATACGGTGAAAGCGGAGGCGAACCCCTATACCGGGTTCCACAGGAGCCTGGAACTCGGCAGGGCGGAAGGAGTCGTGGAGGGGGACGGCAGCCTGGCGCTGCAGGTCTATTATGACAGGGATCTCTATGAAGTAGGCTTTGACCTGAACGGCGGCGAGGGTGCAGCTCCACAGACCCAGACCGTGCGCTATGGGGGGCGTCTGCAGGAAGCGCCGCAGCCGCAGCGCAGGGGCTATACGTTCAAGGGCTGGTATCTGAACCGGGAAGGGACGGATGATGCTTACTGGGATTTCTGCCAGACGGTGGAAGAAAACAGCGGGGAGCGCAAAGCTATGCTCTACGCAAAATGGGTTGACGAGACGGCGCCGGTCCTGGGCGAGGCGGAGTTCGGTGAGGGAAGCGCGAACTTTATGGACTGGGCCATCGGGAAAAAGAAGCTGACCATCACCGTCCCGGTGACGGAAGAGGGCAGCGGTCTCAGCCAGGGGGATTACAGTTTGAAGCCGGAGGGCGGCAAACTTCAGTCGGGCACAGCGGTGATACGTGTGTATCAGTCCATAACGCCTGAGTTGAGGGCGCGCAGCGGCGGGCTTACGGCAGCGCTCACAGTGCGCGGAAACGCGAGGACCGGGCAGAGCGTGGCGGTCATCACCATAGCGGAGGAGTTCAAGGGCAGCGTGACCCTAACCTGTACGGACAATGCCGGGAACGTATCGGCAGAGAAGGTGCTGACGGCGGATGGGGCGGGAGCCATCGTGGAGGACAATGCGCCGGACATCCGCTTCTCCAAGGAGGGGGACGGCGCTGCGAAGGGCAGGACGGCCGTGGTTGTGGACGTGGAGGACAGCGCGGGAGGAAATGTCACCGCGGGGCTTAAGTCCGTGACTTACCGGCTTGACGGCGGCAGGGAGAGGTCCGTAGGCCGGGAAGAGTTCACGGACTCCATGGTGGAGAGCTACCATTTCGCGGTGGACATCAGGGATGAAGGCAAGCATACCCTGGAAGTGACGGCAGCCGACAATGCCGGGAACAGCGCTACGCGCAAGGCTTCTGTGGAGATTTCCAGGAAGAAAGCGGCGGTTACGCCCACCCCCCAGGGACCGACGAAGACGGAGACGCCGAAATCGCCGACAGGTGAGCCTGTAACTGGGGAAAACACGTTTGTGAAGGTATTTGCCACGCTGGGGATGGTGGCGGGATTCACCTACCTGCTCCTGTACTTCACCGGCGGAGAGGGTGGCATCACAGAAGGCGAGAAGGAGGAGGTCATCGCGCGGCTGGTGCGCTGGGCGCACAGAGGGAAGTTCCGCAAGTACCCTGCACTGGTTATAATCCTGCTGTTCCTGCTGTACTACCACAGCATAGGCAGAAGCGTGGGTGATGATTGGAAGAAAGTTTATGAAGGATAAGAAAAAGCTGCGGCTTCTAAAGGCAGCGCTTTTATTGATTACGATAGCATGTCTGCTCCCGGTGGGGCAGTCATGCTGTCTGTCTATACAGCATGAGAAGCAGCAGAGGGAATTCAGAAACATGAAACGAAGAAGTACGGCTGAAACTGCAAAAGAGGAGGAATTTGCTGTGGAAGAAGGTATGGAAGCGGCAAAGACCGATGGAGCAGTGATGCTGCCTGCGTTGGCAGAACTTTATGCCAGGAATAACGATTTAGTCGGTTGGCTTACCGTGGAAGGGACGAAGATTGATTATCCGGTTATGCAGTGTGATGACGATGAATATTACCTGTACCATAATTTTGATAAAGAGAAAGATAAATATGGCTGCCTGTATGTGAAAAGCATTGCAGATATCCACACGCCGGGAACAAATGCAGTTATCTATGGACATCATATGAAAGATGATTCTATGTTTGGGGATTTGGACCGATATGAAAGTGAAAAATTTTATAAACAACATGGAAAGATTTTTTTCGATACGCTCTACGAAACACGTACGTATGAGGTTATGGCAGTATTTTCGACACAGGTGTCTGCAGAGGAAGATGACAGTGAATTTCAGTATTATACATTTTATCAGGCGGACACGGAGGAGGAATTTCAGTATTTCTATGAGAATGTGAAGAAGATATCTGCCTATGATACCGGACTTACAGCAGAATTTGGAGATACATTCCTTACGCTCTCCACTTGTTCTGGAGTCACGGAAAACGGCAGATTCGTGGTGGTGGCAAAGCGGGTAAAGTGAACAGTAACACCGCGCCATCTGCAAGGAAAAATAAATAATGCAAAAACTGGACTTGAGGGCAGAAATATATTATAATATGGTTTAAATGAGAGTTTCGTGAAGATAAAACACAATTTACTTAAGCAGGAGGAGAAGGAAGATGACAATGTTTTTGAAGAATCTGAGTATCAGGCTGAAGATTTTAATTCCCGTTTCATTGCTGGGTATCCTGATATTCGTGTTAGGGGTTATGAGCTTTTTTAGTACTGCTCAGATAATGAATACCAGTGATAATATCACCGGTAACTATGTGGTAAGGATTGAACAGATTCAGGATACGACTATCGCCTATCAGACCTTGCGGCGTGTGGCATTTGCGCATATTGTGGAGGATGAAACCGGACCTAAACAGACATTGGAGAAGGAAGCGGACCAACTGAAAGAAGAGATTGATGCTCTCTGCAAACAATATGAGCAGGGGCTCAGTGCAGAGGAGGAAGAAGCATTTGTCAAATTCAAGTCAGATTATGCAAACTATCTGACAATTTACAATCAGATTTTAGATTACAGCAGTAAAAGGAAGAAAGCTGAGGCATCGGAACTTGCAAGCAATCAATTGAGGGAAGCAGGAACAGCGTTAACAGCAGAGTTAGATGCTCTGATTGAAATCAATAAAAATGCTATGACCCAGGCCATCTCTAAGCAGAAAGGCGTATATGGCAGCATTACGCGCACAACAATTATTCTGATTGTATGCAGCGGCGTGGTTCTGTTGTTTGTCGTATGGATATGCTGGACATGGGTATGTAAGCGTCTGATTAACATTAATGCCCAGCTGCGTGATGTGATTGCCACCATTGAGGCTGGCGAGGGTGATTTGACGAAGCGTGTGCAGTGCTTCTGTACAGACGAGATTGGTACATTGGCAGCAGGAATCAATACCTTTATTGAAACCTTACAGGGAATTATGGGGCAGATTAATATGAGTTCTGACCAGTTGGGTTCCATTGTGAATCTGGTATCAGACAAGGTATCTACCGCAAATAATAATTCTTATGATATTTCTGCTGTAATGGAAGAGTTATCCGCATCTATGGAGACGATTTCTTCAACGATAACAGATATTAAGGAAAATGTGGGCGTAGTGGATGAGAATATTATTGAACTCTCGGATGCATCACAGGGATTATATGATTATGCGGCAGGAATGCAGGAGCGGGCAGAAAATCTGGAACACAATGCAGTTGAGAATAAGCAGAATACAAGTGATATCATCAACGCGATTATTGATAAGCTGAAACGAGCCATTGAAAGCAGTAAGAGTGTAGACCGTGTCAACGACTTGACAGACGAGATTTTAAGTATCTCCGGTCAGACGAATCTCCTGTCACTGAATGCTTCTATTGAGGCAGCCAGGGCTGGGGAGGCCGGCAGAGGATTTGCCGTTGTTGCAGACGAAATCAGTCAGCTTGCAAGTTCCAGCAGGGAGGCAGCAAATAACATTCAGACTATCAATAACATGGTAATTGAAGCGGTAAATGAACTGATTGACAGCGCTGATTCTATTGTGAAGTATATTAATGAGAATATCCTCCCAGACTATGAGGGATTTGTAAATGCCGGCAGACAGTATAATGAGGATGCCGTGCATGTGAATGATACGGTTACCCGCTTTAATGATATGTCCGTGAACCTGAAACAATTGATGGAATGTATCACGGAATCTATCAATGGAATCAATACAGCAGTCGGTGAGAGTGCAAGGGGTGCGACTAACGTGGCTATGAATACTTCCAACCTCGTGAAGGACATCAGCGAGATTGCGGAGGCAATGGATGATAACAGAGAGGTTGCCGGAACTCTGACAGATGAAGCAGAGCGCTTTATCAACCTATAACAGGATTTCGGAAATCAGCCGCCTTCTACGAATGGATGGAAGGCGGCTTTTTTATAGATTTGCAAAAAGGAGGCTCACTTATGTGTACAAAATGCAATAAAGGAAAATATTATATGACAACTGCCATTGCTTATACGTCTGGCAAGCCGCATATCGGCAACACTTATGAGGTTGTGCTGGCAGACAGCATTGCCAGATTTAAACGGCAGGAAGGTTATGATGTGTACTTCCAGACCGGGACGGATGAACATGGACAGAAAATTCAGGAGAAAGCAGAAAAATTGGGGAAAACCCCGAAGGAATTTGTGGACCAGGTAGCGGGCGAGGTAAAACGTATCTGGGATATGATGAATTCTTCTTATGACAGTTTTGTCCGCACTACGGATGAAGACCACGAGCGTCAGGTAACGAAAATATTTAAGAAATTATATGACCAGGGAGATATTTATAAGGGAGCTTATGAAGGAATGTATTGTACACCCTGCGAGTCTTTCTGGACTGAATCACAGCTTGTGGATGGCAAGTGTCCAGATTGCGGGCGTGAGGTTACGCCTGCCAAGGAGGAGGCATACTTTTTTAAGATGAGCAAATATGCGGACAGGCTTATTGAGCACATCAACAGCCATCCGGAGTTTATTCAGCCGGTGTCCAGGAAAAATGAGATGATGAATAATTTCCTGCTGCCTGGACTTCAGGATTTGTGTGTGTCCCGTACGTCCTTTAACTGGGGCGTTGTTGTGGATTTTGACCCTAAGCATGTGGTGTATGTGTGGTTGGATGCCTTGTCTAACTATATTACTAAGATTGGTTACGATGCGGATGGGAATTCGACGGAGTTGTTCAGCAAGAACTGGCCGGCAGACCTGCATCTGATAGGCAAAGATATTATTCGTTTCCACACTATTTACTGGCCGATTTTCCTTATGGCCTTGGATTTGCCGCTGCCTAAGCAAATATTTGGCCATCCGTGGCTCCTGCAGGGCGGCGAGAAAATGAGCAAGTCGAAGGGAAATGTCATCTATGCAGATGATATGGTAGAATTATTTGGCGTAGATGCCACCCGTTATTTTGTGCTGCATGAGATGCCTTTTGAACATGATGGCATTATTACCTGGGAATTGGTGGTGGAACGCCTGAATTCTGATCTTGCCAATATTCTGGGAAATTTGGTCAACCGTACAGTTTCCATGTGCAATAAGTATTTTGGGGGTGTCGTGGCCAAGACCGGGGCAGAAGAAGCGGTTGATAAGGAATTAAAGGAGACGGCAACGGCAGCGAGAGATAAGGTAAAAGCCAAAATGGATGAACTGCGTGTGGCAGATGCAATTTCTGAAGTGTTTACGGTGCTGCGCCGCAGCAACAAATATATAGATGAGACAGAACCGTGGGTACTGGCAAAAGAGGAAGCCAAGAAAGATCGTCTCAGCGAGGTTCTGTATAACCTGACAGAATCCATTACGATTGCTGCCTCCCTGCTCCATAGCTTTCTGCCGGAGACGGCAGAAAAAATTGTTGCGCAGTTGAGTACGGTTATCCGTGATTTTGATAATTTAAGCCAGTTTGGGCTTTACGAAAGCGGCAATAAGGTGACGGAACAGCCGGAAATCCTATTTGCCCGTTTGGACATCAAAGAGATAATGGAAAAAGTTACAACAATCCGCGAGAAACAGCGCGCAGAATTTGAGGAGGAGCAGCGCGCTATGGGTGAAGCGCCGCAGCAGGAGGAGGATGAAGCTGCCATAGATATCGAGCCCAAAGAAGAGATTTCTTATGATGATTTTATGAAGATGCAGTTTCAGGTAGGCGAGGTTATCGCCTGCGAGGCAGTTGCAAAATCCAAGAAGCTGCTCTGTTCCCAGGTACGTGTGGGAAGCCAGGTGAAGCAGATTGTCTCAGGAATCCGTAAGTATTACTCGCCAGAAGAGATGGTAGGCAAGAAAGTGATGGTGTTGGTAAATCTGAAACCGGCAAAACTGGCAGGTGTGCTGTCTGAGGGGATGCTTCTTTGTGCAGAAAATGAAAATGGTGAGTTGGCATTGCTGGTGCCGGATAAGAATATGCCAACCGGGGCAGAGATATGTTAGATGAATGGATATTTGAAAGCCATGCCCATTATGATGATAAGCAATTCGACCCTGACAGGGAAGAATTGCTTTCCTCTATGGAAGAACATGGCATTGGAAAGATTATCAATGTAGGATCGGATTTTGCCTCCTGCAAGCATACGTTGGAACTGACACAGCAGTATGAATTTCTCTATGGAGCATTGGGTATCCATCCCAGTGATATTGCAGATTTGAATGAGGAAGTTTACGAATGGCTGCGAAGCGCCGCACTTTTGCCGAAAGTAGCGGCAATCGGTGAAATAGGTTTAGATTATTATTGGGGGAAAAATTCCGAGGTGCAGAGCCGGCAGCGTTATTGGTTCTGCCGGCAGATGGAACTTGCGCGGGAACTTTCGCTTCCAGTGATTATCCATTCCCGGGAGGCAGCGGAGGATACGTTAAAGCTGATGAAGGGAATTCATGCTCAGGAGATTCCGGGCGTTGTCCATTGTTTCTCCTATTCTCCGGAACTGGCAGAGGAATATGTGAAAATGGGCTACCACATTGGCATTGGCGGGGTAGTGACTTTTAAGAATTCCAGAAAGCTGAAAGAGACTGTTGTCCGTGTTCCCTTGGAACGAATTTTATTGGAAACGGACTGTCCCTATCTCTCGCCGGAACCTAACCGCGGCAAGCGCAATTCCTCTTTAAATCTTCTTTACGTGGTAAAAGAGATTGCGGCATTGCGGGGGATTACAGAGAAGGAAGTAATCAAAGCAACGCGTGAAAATGCCATGCGGTTGTTTGAGAAAGTAAGGGCATAGTTCGGCATAAGGAGGGCGGCATGGCGACATTGGGAATTCCGCATAATACGATTGCGGTATTGCAGAAATACAATTTTAATTTTCAAAAAAAATATGGACAGAATTTCCTCATTGATACCAGAGTGTTGGAGAAGATTATAAATGCGGCAGATATCACCAAAGAGGATTTTGTGCTGGAAATTGGTCCGGGAATCGGTACGATGACACAGTATCTGTGTGAACATGCCGGCAAGGTTGTTGCAGTAGAGATTGACAGGAATCTGATTCCCATTTTGGAGGATACGCTCAGCGCATATAAGAATGTGGAAATTATTCAGCAGGATATTCTTAAAATGAATATCAACCAATTGGTAGATGAAAGGAATCAGGGAAAGCCCATTAAGGTGGTGGCTAATCTGCCTTATTATATTACAACGCCTATCATTATGGGATTATTTGAAAGCCATGTGCCGATAGACAGCGTTACAATTATGGTGCAAAAGGAAGTGGCAGAGCGGATGCAGGTAGGTCCTGGAACGAAAGAATATGGGGCATTGTCTCTTGCTGTCCAGTATTATGCCCAGCCGGAAATTGTCGCCAATGTGCCGCCAAATTGTTTTATGCCCCGTCCGAAGGTGGGGAGCGCTGTGATACGGCTGACCAGACACAGGGAAGCGCCGGTGCAGGTAAAGGATGAGAAACAAATGTTTGCGCTTATTCGCGCTTCCTTTAACCAGAGACGGAAAACACTGGTAAATGGACTGAATAATGCACCAGATATCACTCATAGTAAAGAAGAAATCGTACTGGCTTTGGAGAAAATGGAGCTGTCTGCCAATGTGCGTGGGGAAACCTTGTCATTGGAGCAGTTTGCGAAGCTGAGTGACTTGTTATAATAAACGCGCGAATTAGATAATTGACAAATGATTTCTGGCTCACTTATCAGGAAAGTCCATAAATTCTATGATATCTCTCTGGAAACGCTTCGGCAGGTTTTGATTCTGCAGTTTGAGATTTATGCGGGCTTCAATGGCGATGCTGTTAAAAAAGGCACACCACAGCCTACGGTATTCCAACTCCTGTGGAGAGAAACGCTGCAGCATTTCCTGATTCAATTCACTGGTATCAGTAATAAAAAATCCTTTTCCCTGTGGGTGCAGTACGGCAAGGTTCCGTGTTGCATCGAATATCATAAAGTTTTCTTCCGGCAGACGGTCAGCAAAGTGTTCCCCTAAGAATGGCAGAACATCGTTCTTGGGGTGAATTTGCGCAAAGAGAATGCCGTTCTCCAATTCCTGAAAACGTAGAAAACCTAATAGATGGTGAGCTTCATTGAACGTGCTGCGGGAGAGCTGGAACGTGCGATTTACGTAGGGTTCCCCCAGATAATTCAACACTTTGCCGGCATCTGGCAGGGACAGGGCGAGAACAATCGTTTTGTAAATCGCTTCTGCTTTGTCTATGGGTTGCCTATGTGAAACAGGTTCCAGCGCCATTGCTGCCTGGCATAATTCCTGATAAGTCTCCTCGCCCATTCGGCTGTGCAGGGTACGTGCAACCTTGGCGCTCTTCTCATAGTCTGTCTGGATGTGGATATATTCATCAAACAGTGAGTAATTGTCTGGTGTGTGTGTGGTGAGAGCAATGTTGGCGTGTCCGTAGCGGCTTGCCCAGGCATCATAAACACCGGTGAAAATACCGTCAATGTTGTCTTCACAGATAAAAATGTACATGGCGCTTTCCTCCTCAGGGCAATCTTTGGTTGTTCTCAGGGCAGATTTCAGTCTCGGTCAACTGGAAATCAGCCTGCAGTTCTTTGTCGAAAAAGCTGATTTGCTGATACCCGCCCTCGCGGATATCTCTGGGAATCTGGGTCTTATCCCGCATGAGGTTCTCGCAGATATAATTCTCATCCAGCTTGGTGCGGTACATCATCTTCCCGGAACAGGTGATAAAATACAGGGCACGTTTGAGCACAACGCCGATTTTCTTCAAATCATCAAAGGTCAGTGAACTCTTCCTGCGCGCTTTCACAATGCGTTCTGCCGATTTATAGCCGATTCCTGGAACGCGCAGCAATGTCTGGTAGCTGGCTCGGTTAATCTCCACCGGAAAATAATCTAAATGACGCAGTGCCCAATCACATTTGGGGTCCAGAAAGATATTAAAATCCGGGCGGTCCTCCGACAGCAGTTCTGCCACTTTAAAATGATAATAGCGCAGCAGCCAGTCTGCCTGGTAGAGACGGTGCTCCCGCAGCAAAGGAGGTCCTCCGGGCAGAGCAGGGAGCATAGAATTGTCATTGACATTGACAAAAGCGGAATAAAACACCCTTTTAAGTCCAAACTTCTGGTAAAGCCCTTCTGCAACGCTCATGACTTGGAAATCATTCTCTGGGGTGGCGCCGATAATCATCTGCGTGGACTGCCCGGCAGGGACAAACCGGGGAGCCTTGCGGTATACGGTCAGTTCCTGTTTGTTGTCGGTGATACGGTTCTGAATCTGACGCATTGGCTTTAGAATAGTGTTGCGGGACTTGCAGGGAGCAAGTTTCTGCAGGCTGTCCGCAGTGGGAAGTTCTAAGTTGATGCTCATGCGGTCAGCAAGAAAACCAGTGCGTTCTACCAGCGCTGGGTCAGCGCCGGGAATTGCCTTGACATGGATATAGCCGTTAAAGTGATGTACAGTGCGCAGCTTGAGCAATGTCTGATAAATCAGGTCCATTGTATAGTTGGGGCTGACGAGGATGCCGGAACTGAGAAAAAGTCCTTCTATATAATTACGGCGGTAGAATTCCAACGTGACAGTACAGATTTCCTCCGGGGTAAAAGAGGCGCGTCTAATATCGGAATCCCGGTTGTTCAAGCAATAAGCACAGTTGAAAATGCATTCATTTGTAAAAAGAATCTTCAGCAAGGAGATGCATCTGCCGTCTGCAGAGAAAGTATGGCAGACTCCGGGAGCCACGGTATTGCCCATTCCTTTGCCATTCCCTTTGCGGTCTATGCCGCTGGAGGTGCAGGCAACGTCATATTTTGCAGCATCGGATAAAATCGTCAGTTTTTCAAATAAGTTCATATCCATCTGTATCGTGTTCATAATGTAAAAACCCTCGAATTCATTATAAAGAACAAATGTTCTAAAACCATCATAACACGAGTTTTTGCAAAAAGCAAGAACTTTTGTTCGTGAATTGTGCAACTAACAAAAATAAATACACCAAATTTTGGACATCTGAGCATATAAAGTTCTTTTTTGAATAGAATGAAGCTATGAGGGGGTGTTTTTCTGAAAGAAAAAATAAAAACATTTTTGGCAGTCTGCGTTTTAGTGTTGGCAGCGCCTTATATTGTCACCTTACTGTTTCAGGGAAGTGAGACAAGCACAGAAACAGAAAAGACTGAAACAATTATAGAGGAGAAACTTTTGCCGCAGGAAAGGGCAGATGACCAGGAGATGGACGAGGAAGAATATCTGGCGGGTATTATAGCAGAGGAAATTTCTCTGGAGTATCAGCCGGAAGCGATAAAAGCGCAGACGGTGGTTGCACGGACTTCCCTAAAGCGTGCGTTGGCGAATAAGGAGGAGCTGCCGCAGTCCATGTCCAGAGAGGAGATGCTGTCTCTGTGGGGACAGGATGGATTTGAAAAAAATTATCAGGCGCTTGAGGAGGCGCTGGCAGCCACTGAGGGAGAAATCATGACCTGGAAAAATGAGCCTATCTACGCTGCCTACCATGCTGTCAGTGCGGGGAAAACGAGAGATGGCAAGGAGGCATTGGGGGTTAAAATGCCTTACCTCAGCAGTGTGGACAGCAGTATAGATATTCCGTCGCACGATTACTTAAAGGTTGTCTTTATGGGGAAGAAAGAACTGGCAGACAAGTTGAATCAGGCTTGCCCGGAAGCGGAACTGACAGAAGAAGGGCTGGCGGAACAGATTGTTGTAACAAAGCGTGATTCCAGTGAATATGCGTTGGAAGTAGCTGTGGGTAAACAGACAATGGCGGGTGAGGATTTCCGGGATTGCCTGGGTCTGAATTCGGCCTGTTTTTCCATAAAGGAAGTGGAGGGAAAAATGCGTATTGTCACCAAAGGCATGGGACATGGCATAGGCCTTAGTCAGTATGGGGCTAATGAGATGGCAAAAGCGGGGAGCGACTATAAAGAAATTTTAAAATTTTATTATAAAGATGTGACTGTGCAGAAAGATATGGAGTAACTGTTACAGTAAACGCAAACGCTTTGTTCGTTTCCCATACATAAAATATCATACATCCTGTATAAACCTTGTTTTTTCGGAAAAACTAAAAAGGAAAAACAAACAGAAATGGAAGGTGACAGGATGAGAAACAGAAGAGTATCAGCATTTTTTAACAAGAAATCCTATCTGATTGCCGCGGTATTCATGGTCGTTGCAGCATTCGGCATGACGGGGATTTATTATACCCAGCAGGAAAAGAAACAGGAAGAGCAGCTAGCCAAAGAACAGCAAAAGCAGATTCAGCAGGCAAAAGCAGAGGACGAAGCAAGAGAGCAGGAAAAGAAGAAAGAACAGGAAAAGAAAGAAGTTGAAAAGGCACGTGAACAAGCAAAAAAATTAGCTGAAAAGGCACGTGAACAGGCGAAAGCGAGAGAGAAGGAAGAGGAGGAGACGGAGGCAGTCTCCGGTATTATCCCTCCGGAAAACGACAACTTTATGGATGCACCGGAAGTTGTAGCCGAGGTACAAACACCGGTGGAACCGATTCTTCATTTTGATGCAGAGACAGATTTGGGCTGGCCGCTGCAGGGAAATGTAGTGTTGAATTACAGTATGGACCAGACCGTATATTTTGCAACCTTAGACCAGTATAAATACAATCCGGCAGTGATTATCAAGGCCGAAGTCAACACGCCGGTAAAAGCGGTAGCTGCTGGTAAGGTGACCAGCGTGGAGACTATGGCGGAAACCGGGGCTACAATCACTGTGGATATGGGTGATGGATACAGCGCTATTTACGGACAGCTGAAGGAAATACCTAAGAGCACAGGCGACTATGTGGAAAATGGAGAAATCCTCGGGTATATCAGCGAGCCCACAAAATATTATTCCGTTGAGGGCTCCAATCTCTTTTTTGAACTGCAGAAGGACGGAGTTCCAGTTGACCCTATGGGGTATCTGCAATAAAATATGACCAATGTAGAATTTTCAGCAACGATATCGTTTTACCGAGCGGATGGCAGCCTGCCGTCCGCTCATTTACTTTTGCACAGTGGGATGGTAGAATAAAAGAAAAGGGAAAATGTATGGTAAAAGTATGCCGGAGAGGATAATGGACAGGAGTAAACAGGCACAGGAAGAGATTTTCCTCATAAAATATTAGAAATTGCATACAGCAATTATTTCATGGGTTATAGTTACCCATATGTAACAATCCGCAGCGCTGTTTTTTATACAAAGAATGGTGGTTTACTGTCCTGCTGTCGAGACGTCATAGCGGCTGATGTTGCCTGAAAAGGTAAAATACCTGTAATCCAGCGCTGCTTTGCATATAAGAGACTGCTTGCAGTCTCTCTACATAGATAACAGGTACGTAGATAGCAGGTATGGAAAATTTGAGGACATATTATGATGGGAAAACAGAATGTCACATATATGCTTCGGTGCAGTGACGATACGCTGTATACGGGGTGGACAAACAATATAGAGAAACGCCTGAAAGCGCACAATGCGGGAAGAGGCGGCAAATATACGAGGGTGCGTACGCCGGTAGAGCTGGTGTATCTGGAAGTGCATGAGACGAAACAGGAAGCAATGAGCCGTGAGGTACAGATAAAGCAGCTTACACGCAGACAGAAGGAGCGGCTGATTGCTGACATGGAAATACATTGTTGAATTATCATTGCCATACAATCTGCATAAATATTGCAGAAATGAAATTATAATAAGCGGAGCAATGCAGATTTTACTTGACAGAAAAAGAAATATAATGTTACTCTCATATTAAGTAAAATTTACTAAAAATATTTTATTTTTTCAGTGGTTTTTAGTAGGAAATGGAGGGTAAATTATGCACCAAAAATGGAAACAAAGATGTTATGCCTGGTTGCTCACCGGAGCGATGGCGCTATCTGCACTGCCGCTTGTTCCCCTGACATCACAGGCAGCGGCAGCACAGGAGGATGTGCTGGGAAATGCAGATAAAGCTGCGTCTGACGAAATGGGTGGCTATCTATGGCTGAACTTCGGCACGGAGGGAGGCTATGAGAAGATTTTCTATGGTTACAGCGAAGATGGACTGACCTGGAAGAAACTTAATAAGGTAAACGGCGCCTCCCGATCTGTTTTAGTAAATAATGCCAGGGGGAGCGACCTGGGTGTGCGCGACCCGCACATTATCCGTTCGCCTCAAGGGGATAAATACTGGATTCTTGGTACGGACCTTCATGCGGAGGGCGGCGGTACTGGCGGAAGCAGTTGGGATCAGTTCAACGCCAGTCAGAATTTGGTTATCTGGGAGTCTAATGATTTAGTAAATTGGAGTGAACCGCGTCTGGTTTATGCAGGATTTGATAATGCTGGCTGTGTCTGGGCACCGGAAGCGATTTATGATGAGGCTTCAGGAGATTATGTGGTTTATTGGTCCGCAAGGGATAAAACCAAGAAGGATACAAGCGAAAATGCTCTGCGTGTCTATGTATGCCGCACCAAGGATTTTGTTACCTTTACAGAGCCCAAGGTATGGCTCAGTGAGGACGTAGATGGCAAGAACAGTGATGGCAAGGAAATAGAGGTAAATATCATCGATTCTACAATTGTTGAAGATGACGGGAAGTTCTACCGTTTCTCAACTTCTGACTGGAACACCGTTATAGATGTCAGCAACACACTGGATACAGAGGATGTTATAGATGTCCGTGACAGTGAAACGCAGAGTGCGCCCAAAGGCTCCTGGAGCCGCCTGGTAACCAGAAGCGGCAGCAGTGCTGCAGGATTTGACGGCAGAGAAGGACTTACTGTGTATCAGCTGCCGGATGGTAAGTGGTGTGTGATGGGTGATAACCAGGGATATAAGGCTTTTGTAACAGATGATTTGGCAAGCGGTAAGTTTACGGAAGCCAATGCCAGCTTCCCCGACGGCAAATTCCGTCATGGTACGGTTATGCGCCTGACTGCGGAAGAGGATGCGCGGGTGCGGGAAGCATTTGCAGATAGAGAATCTGAACAGGAAGTTTCCTCTGAGGAACCGGTGCTCACTTATGACTTTGAAACGGATTTGGGAAAACGCGTGATTACGGATTCTGCTACAGGTAATGATACACAGGATAATGGCAGGCTCTGGGGAAATGCCGAGGTGGTCTATGATGAGGAACGCGAGAGCAATGTGCTGAAGCTGGATGGTTCTGCCCATGCTTACGCGGAATTACCTATGGGATTTTTTGACAAACGGGATACGATGACGATTTCCATGGATGTGAGATCAGATGCCTCGAGCGGGAACTTTTTTACGTTCGCTTTTGGAAAAGACGACCAGAAATATGATTTTATGCGGGTACGCGGCACGCAGGTGCGCAACGCGCTTACGACCACAAGCTATAATTCGGAACAGGAGGTCAAAGGTACCGGAGCTTCCACTGGTCAATGGCAGAATGTTGCGATTGTGATTGATGGGAACTTAATGAAACTTTACATAGACGGTAAGCTGGTCTCTACAAATGAAGATACCGGTATCAAGATAACAGATTTGGGAACAGACCTTCTGGCATATCTCGGCAAATCTTTCTATAGCCCGGATGGTTATTTCACGGGAAGCTTTGATAATGTCAAAGTTTACAATTGTGTTCGTTCAGAGAATGATATTAAGGATGAAGCGTGGAGTACGGCCTCTCCGCTCAAAGGGGTAGTTATTGGTAAATTATCGGACAATCCGATTGACCTTCGTGGAACGGATGACCATACAGCTGTATTTTCCCGGATAAAAGGGAAAGACATTGTTTCCTATGTGCGAAAAGATATCGACTTTGCAGCGGTTCCAGTTACATTGTCACTGTTTGACGATACGGTAAAAGCGACTGTAGATGGCAGGCAGTTTACCGGCGGAAGTTTGGATTTGCGTAAGGATGTGGAACTGAAGCTTGAATTTGCAGGAAAAACGCAGACTTATACGATTAAGAAGCCGTTGATTGCGGGCAATCCGGTTTTGCCTGGTCAGTATGCGGACCCGGATATTGACTATTTTGACGGCAAGTTCTGGATTTATCCGACGACAGACGGATATCCAAGTTGGAGCGGAACAAAGTTCCATGCTTTTTCTTCCATAGATATGGTGAATTGGGAAGATGAAGGAATCATTTTGGAGCTTGCCAATTCTGCGCCAGGGGTCAATGATAAAGGCGTACAGATTGCAACTTCTCCCTGGGCGGTTGATGGCAGTGCATGGGCGCCTGCCATTGAGAAGAAAAATGACAAATATTATTATTACTATTGCGGCAAGAAATCAGGTGGTGAGTCGGCTATCGGCGTTGCTGTTGCAGACAAACCGGCAGGACCATATAAGGATATGGGAGAACCGCTGATGACAGTTGATATGTGTAAGGATGCCGGTGTAAAAATGGGTCAGGCAATCGACCCCTCAATTTTCACAGATGTGGACGGAACCTCTTACATTCTTTTTGGCAATGGATATGGGGCGATGGCAGAGCTGAATGAAGATATGGTTAGCATCAAGGAGGGTACGCTCAAGCAGATTAATGGGCTTACTGATTTCCGTGAATCTGTAATTGTAACAAATGTAGATGGAAAGTATCATTGGACCTGGACCTGTGATGATGCTAACAGCCCCAACTACCACGTGAATTATGGTGTCAGCGATAAGCTCATTGGGGATGACGGAAATGTGAACGTAACGCTGAAGAAAAAAAATCTGTTATCTAAAAATGAAAGCCTGGGACTTCTTGGTACAGGACATCAGTCTGTGCTCCATGTACGGGATGGAGAGGGCAAAGAGCGATATTTCATGGCGTACCACAGATTCTATACACCGTTAGATATTTTTACGGAAGCATTTGGCGTACACCGTGAGACCTGTATTGATGAAATTTTCTTTGATGAAAATGGAGAGATGGTGATTGAGCCCACCTTGGACGGCGCTGGAGCAGTCTATATGTGGAAAGTAAACCTCAGCAAACCGTCGCTGCAGATGGCAATCGGCGGTAGTGAAACGTTGTCAGCAACTTTGAGCGGCAGTGAAAGCGCATGGAATAAGGAGCTGACCTGGAGTTCTGATAAGCCGGAAGTCGCAGCAGTTGACCAGAAAGGAACTGTGACGGCAAAGGCGGCAGGAACGGCCACTATTTCGGTTACAGCCTCCAACGGCAGCCAGGCACTCTGTGTAGTGACGGTAAAAAGTGATTCATCTGGTACTGTCAATCCAGGCAAACCAGACGGTTCAAACAATCCCATCAGGGTAAACAGTGTGACAT
>CAJUHY010000052.1 GCA_910585895.1 uncultured Lachnospiraceae bacterium | reverse complement strand
TAGAAAGTGCCTTGTGCGTTATTTTATTTTTCAAAAAGTTGTAAAGTGGTGTTATAATAATTATTATTTAGACGTTGCGGGTGGCGGGGATTGTGACGGAACACCTATAGGTGTCTGGCATGAGAATAAAGATTTGCCTCAACGGTGGTTTGTTACTGATAATGGGAATGGATATGAGTTGAAGTCTGCCTGTGCAACGAGGATTATGGATGTTCTTTCGGGTTCAGTAAATGATGGGACGCCTATACAGTTATGGACGCCGAATGGCTCATCTGCCCAGAATTTTGCAATATATAAATTAGATGGCGGGCGTGATAAAATCAGCTACAACATATATTCAGAAAGTGCAAGCATAGATATTGGAGAAAAAACAAAAATAACAGTCGGTGATGCCTGGTATGGCGTAGATTACAAACTGCATGTCATATCCCCGGATGGCAAAACAAACACCATAAATCTGGGCAAAACAAACACCTATGATTTCAGTGCAGACACAAAAGGGATTTATAAAGTATATGCAAGCGTAAAATCTCCAGTTTCAAGTTATTCTGGTTCCGTAAATGATAAATGCATCACCATAGCGGTTGGCTACGATTATAGAACTTCTGCCGAACAATCCGCTGTATTTGAGGGGCATTTATACCAGTTGGTAGAAAAGCAGAATGTCAATTGGGTGCAGGCGAGGGATTACTGCCAGGGAAGAAACAGTTATCTAGCGGCAATTACAAGCGAGGCGGAGAACAGGGAAGTCGCCAAATTGGTAGAAAAATATGGGGCGGCTGCATACATCGGAGGCATACGCAAGGATGAGCAGAACTTCAGATGGGCAATTGCCAGCGGAGAAGAATTTAATTATTCAAATTGGCGGGAGGGAGAGCCGAATTACCATAACCATGGGACATGCCAGATAAGGGACCCTTATGGTGACTATGCAAAAGAGAATTATATCGGTATGTATACAGATGGGACATGGAATGATTACATGGTGCTGTCTTCCGGTGTGAATGCATTTGTGATGGAGTCTGTGGCTAGTTCACTGCAGGTGAGCGCCCCGATAGATACGACTTATAAGGCAGGGGATAGGTTTGATAAAAATAGTATTGTAGTTGAGGCAGAGTTTTCAGATGGATCCAAGAGAAAGGTTACGGACTATACCGTCAGAGGATTTGATTCCAGTAAAAGCGGTGTGCAAAACGTAACGATTTACTATTATGGCTTGAGCCAGTCCATAGAGGTTCAGGTAGAATCCGATGCTGCTGAAAAGGAACATACCTGGGATACAGGAAAAGTGACCTTGAACCCTACGGCAACAACAGACGGAATACTTACATATATCTGTACTTCCTGTGGAGAGACGAAAACAGAGGTGATTCCTGCGACAGGACAGACAGGAGACACCCATCCAGACGACAAGGATAACCTGGATAATAAAGATAACCCGAACGATGAAAATAACCCGGATAAAAACAACACAGATACAGAGGACAAGAAAAATTCAGATAAGGATGACGTTGATTCGGATGATAATGAGAAAGATTCAGACAAAGAAGAAATACCGGATACAGATGAAGAAGAATCAAGCTACCTGGAGGTTGGCGATGTAGCGGAAGCTGCCGGGAGCGGCGATGAATACGAAGTTATTTCCATGGATGGAAATGTGATTTGCGTGGAATATGTGGAAAATGCAAATCCCAAAGCCACGGTAGTCAAAATCCCTGCCACAATAAAAACGGAGGATGGCACGGTATGCAAGGTGACTTCCATTTCTAAGTGTGCATTTAAAAATAACCGAAGACTCAAGAAGGTTGTTATTGGTGACAATGTAACAGCAATCGGCACGAAAGCATTCTCCGGGTGCAGAAATCTTACCTCAGTAACGGTGGGGAAAAACGTAACAGCAATCGGCGCCAGTGCATTCAGCAATTGCACGAAGCTGACAAGCGTGATGATTCCCGCGAAGGTGGCAAAGATAGGATCCAAAGCATTTTCCGGGTGCAAGAAATTAAAGAAACTTGACATTAAATCCCGAAAGCTGAATGCAAAAGGAGTGAACAGAAAAGCTTTCAAAGGCATTCCTGAAAAGACGTTTGTCCGGGTCCCCAAGGATAAGAAGGCAGTATATCAGAAGCTGCTTTGCCAGAAGGGACTGGGCAAAAAGAATAAAATAAGATAGACAAGGAAACAGAACACGACAGAAGGCATTGAATGGTATGGAAATGCCGCTTAATGCCTTCTTAGATTTCATTACAGAAGGATACAAAATGGATAGAAACGCATTGTTTGTTTACCTGCATGATCTGAGGGATTTAGAAGTTGTGAAATACCAGATAGAAAAGAAACTAAGAAGACATATTTCACTAAAAAATACAATTGTTCAAAATCTTCAGAATCAAATTGAAAAGGAAAAAAAGGAAAATTATTGGCAAAGACCGGAACAACCAGAAAAAACTTTTTTGTTTATGTTGGGATGTGGGGTATTTTTGATTTTTGGAGGATTCTTTTTTAAATGGTTAGGGATTCCGTTGTTGGACAAGTTTTGTATGGTAGTTGGAGTAATATGTTTTATTATGTTCGGCTGGCTGCATTTTTCGGAATACAGGGACTACAGAAATGCAGTAAGAGAAGTTGAACAACATAATCAGCAGGAGATGGAACGGTTGACGAACGTTGTTCCTGGTATTGTTAAGGAGAAGATGGAAATCCAACAAAAAAATATGACAGGAAACCTGCCAACGGAACAACATTTAAAAGCAGAATTGGAAAAGGTTAAGACATTGTTGCAAGAAGCATACGCTCATTCATGAACATATGGAAAACGGAATCAAAAGGATAGAAAGTATATTAGATATGATTATTGAACAGAATGAAGAACTAATTTTTTTAACGCGTCAGGTGGAGGCAAATACAGAAAGGACGGTCGGGCAAACGAAAGAGATGCTGTCTGTACTGCAAAAGAACTTAGAGTCGCAGCAGAGGTCGGAACAAAATACATTGGAAGCTGCACAGTATGCAGCAATATCTGCTAATTACAGTAAAACGACAGCATTTTTTGCAATGGCAGATTATTTGGGAAAGAGAAACAATATGTAAGTAAAATCCTCTAATCTTATTTTTACATCACAAAGGAGAATTGCTAAATTGACAATGGAATAAGCAATTTATGACAATTTTATAAGGCCTGCTATTCCTTATATTATAAGTATTATGATTATTCTGAGCATAGTTTTTTAATTTGTGATCTAATGAATTCAGATACCTAGGAAGAGAGAATACAGGAAATTTAAGTTTACAATGAAATTATTCAAGAGCAGCCCTCGTTGATGGCTGCTCTTTTGGAGGTAGTCCAGTATGGCATAGTTATTCCTTAATTTTATCAATTTCCGTAAGGTTTACGCCTAAGCTTGTCAAAAGAACTTTTAATGATGTATAGTCATCTTTCAGTCCTGCGTATGTTTCGGTGGCATTTTCCTTTTTTGCAGTAAGCATATGGGCTTGCACCCTTTGAAAATCGTTTAAAGCACGTTCTATAATTTCTGCGTTGTTTGGCATATCATCACCTACTTTCTGGAAAAATGGTTATTTGTATCTTTTTTAATTATAGCAATCTATCATTAATGTGTAAAGTTTTACTCTTACCAGAAATTGGTTCAATCTGACCTCCGGTTACTTTTCACACGGTAGCCAGGAATTAGAAAAATAAGCCACCAGACCGATACAATTCCATGTCCTTAATTTAAAAGGCAGAGATTGCTTTTATAAGATTATAACACAAAACACCTGACCTTCCCCATTCATTGTTTCACATAAAAATATCGTCACCGACTTTCTGGAAACATAGCTATCGTTTCAATGTCCGTATATATGTTTTCTCTTCTTTCGGCACCTTTAAGGATTCCGTAATCTTTTGCAAAGCCTTATTGTGTGTGAAGTCATCCAGATGATTTTCCATTAGGAAAGGCAGCGTCCTCTCCGGGAAATCACGGTAACAGATGGAGATTGCCCATGCCTGGGCCATCTGTACATAATAGCATTTTAAATCTACGCGGTCTACAGCTTCCAGCACCCGCTCAAGACAATCTTCATTTACATAGTAATCCAGCATCTGCACCAGTACGAAACGAACTTCGTATTCCCGGGGGCTGTGCAGATATTCCGCCAGGAAATCCCAAAATTCTTCGGGCTGTGTTTTTGCCAGCTTGAGTGTGGAACAGGCGCTGTCACAGACAGACCAGTTGTCAATTTTAGGAAGGAATGCCCGCAAAAAAGGTTCTTTTTCCTGCAGATTCCCTTTGGCATAGCCAAGAACCATGCCCTGCAGCATGATTTCTTCATAACTGTCATCACAGGCTGTCTGCAGGTATGTCTGCCAGTTTCCTTTGGCAAGCTGTTTTGCCATTTTCCGCAGAGCGGGCAGACGTACACCCAGAATATGTTCTACTCCGGGCAGTAATTTGCATGTAAATTTCTGAAAATCAGCTTCTCTTTGTATTTCCAGCTGTTCTTTAATCCATGTATTCATAACGGTTTTATCCTTTCGTCCTAAGTATAATACATACATTGTACAGAATATTTGTTCTGCTGTCAAAGATGGAATTGTTTTCTTGTGCCGGATGTGTTAGAATGTCCGTAATCAGTGTATAAAATAGAAAGAGGGTGACACAATGGTTGAATTAGACCAGTTCAAGACGACCTTGAACACATACAAGGGACCGTTAGTGGAAGTGAGGGATTCACTTTAACTTAGCAAATAAAGAGCAGCGTGTCCAGGAATTAGAGAGAGAAATGGAAGCGCCGGATTTTTGGGATGATACGGAAATTTCTCAGGCGAAAATGAAAGAACTCAAAAGTCTGAAAGATGATATTGAGACGTATCAGCATTTAGAGGGGCAGTACGAGGATATCGAAACGCTCCTGGAAATGGGCTATGAAGAGAATGACGCTTCGCTCATTCCGGAAATTGAAGAGGCGCTCTGTGAGTTTGAACAGACCTTTGACAGTATCCGCATTAAGACGCTTCTGTCTGGCGAGTATGATGGGGAAAGCGCTATCGTCTCCCTCCATGCAGGAGCCGGAGGCACGGAATCCTGTGACTGGAACAGTATGCTGTACCGGATGTACAAACGATGGGCAGAAGACAAAGGATTCGATGTGGAGGTGCTGGATTCTCTTGATGGTGAGGAGGCTGGAATCAAGTCGATAACTTTTGAGGTGCGTGGAGAGAATGCCTACGGCTACCTCAAATCAGAAAAAGGAGTGCACCGCCTGGTGCGGATTTCACCGTTTAATGCCGCTGGCAAGCGTCAGACGTCTTTTGCATCCTGCGATGTCATGCCGGATATCGAGAAAGACCTTGATATTGAGGTCAAGGACGATGAGTTGAGGATTGATACTTATCGTTCCAGCGGAGCCGGCGGGCAGCATATCAATAAAACGTCCTCGGCAATTCGTATCACACATCTTCCCACTGGGATTGTGGTGCAGTGCCAGAATGAACGTTCCCAGCACATGAATAAGGATAAGGCGATGCAGATGTTAAAAGCCAAGCTTTATCTCTTAAAACAAGAGGAGAATGAGAAAAAAGCGGCGGATATCCGCGGTGAGGTTACGGAAATTGGCTGGGGCAACCAGATTCGCTCCTATGTCATGCAGCCATATACCATGGTCAAGGATCACCGCACCAATGCGGAGACCGGCAACGTGGACAGCGTGATGGATGGAAATCTTGATTTGTTCATCAATGCATATCTGAAATGGAAGAGCCTTTCGGGCGTGCAATAGTTACGATTTTGTTATGTAATGTGAAAGCGACAGCTCCGTTTTCTTAAGATAATTGGAGGAATATCATGGGAATAATTAAAGCGGCAATAAAGTCTGTCTCCGGCGGGCTGGCAGACCAATGGCTGGAAGTGATTGAGCCGGAGGATATGGGAGAACGCACGGTATTTACCGGCGGCATAAAGACCCGCAAAGGACAGAATAAAAAAGGTACGGATGGTACCGTCAGCAATGGCTCTGTCATTCACGTGTATGACAACCAGTTCATGATGTTGGTAGATGGCGGCA
This sequence comes from uncultured Lachnospiraceae bacterium, assembly GCA_910585895.1. Lineage (GTDB taxonomy): Bacteria > Bacillota > Clostridia > Lachnospirales > Lachnospiraceae > Petralouisia. The sequence goes on along the minus strand of CAJUHY010000052.1, from coordinate 12,880 downwards.
GGATTGTCGATTACACGGCGGAACCTGGGTATTTTAAGGTGGATAACTCAGCGCTGCCTTCATTATTTAATGGAGAACTGAAAGACGCCATTCGAGAATCCTTCAGCCGTATCAAATTTGGCGGAGGGACGCCGGCCAGGCAGAAAGTATTCTATATTAATTTACAGGAGATTAAGGGCATTAAATTTGGTACCAGGAATCCCATCAATTATTTTGACAATTTTTACAATGCAGAATTATTCCTGCGCACTCATGGAACGTATTCGATTAAGATTACGGACCCCATTAAGTTTTACTCGGAAGCTGTTCCCAGAAATGCGTCAAAGGTGCAGATTGAGGATATCAATGAGCAGTATATGGCAGAGTTCTTAGAGGCGCTGCAGTCGGCAATCAATCAGATGTCAGCAGACGGCATACGCATTTCCTATGTGCCTTCTAAAGGGCGTGAATTAGGGAAATATATGGCGGATACCTTAGATGATGGCTGGAATCAGCTGCGCGGCATGGAAATCCAGGCTGTGGGCATCGCCAGCGTCACTTATGATGAGAAATCCACAGAATTGATTAACATGCGCAATGAGGGGGCCATGCTGAGTGACCCCACAGTGCGTGAAGGGTATATGCAGGGGCATGTGGCACGCGGACTGGAAGCCGCAGGTTCCAATACAGCTGGAGCCATGACCGGATTTATGGGTATGGGAATGGGTATGAACGCTATGGGTTCTGCCATGGGCGCGGCATCCGCTGCTAATATGCAGCAAATGCAGATGCAGCAGGCAGCCATGCAGCAGCAAAATACAGGAATGCCAAATAATGCAGCCATGCAGCGGCAGAATGCAGCGCAGGGATGGATTTGTGAATGCGGCGTAAAAAACAGCGGCAAGTTCTGTGCCGAATGCGGGAAGCCGAAACCACAGGAGCCGGAATCATGGACATGTGCCTGCGGTCAGGTGAACAGTGGAAAATTCTGCTGCGAGTGCGGCAAACCCAGACCCGAAAATAATGGGGCATGGACATGCGCCTGCGGTCAGGTGAACAGCGGTAAGTTCTGTTCCCAGTGTGGGCAGCCAAGACAGTAAATTGGTATCAAAGGAGATAAGAGATGGCAGTAATCAGTTATAAATGCCCGAATTGCGATGGCGAACTGGTCTTCCATCCTGCAGCGCAGAAGTACAAATGTGAATATTGTGCTTCTGCGTTTTCACAGCAGGAGCTTGCGCAGATGAAGCCTGCGGCAGAGGAAGAGGAAAGGGTGCCTGAATCTCAGGAAATGAGGGGAGAGGAAGGCGTTATGTACCATTGCCCCAGCTGTGGGGCCGAGATTGTCACAGACCAGACGACAGCAGCAACGTTCTGTTACTATTGTCACAACCCGGTGGTGCTGTCCGGCAGGGTATCCGGAGAATTTTTGCCTCATAAGATTATTCCCTTTTCAATTGATAAAGAACAGGCAACTGAGAAATTTCTGCAATATGCGCACAGCAAGAAATTTGTGCCCAGGGCATTTTTCAACAAGCAGCAGATAGAGAAAATCTCCGGCGTCTATTTTCCCTATTGGATGGCGGATATGGATATGAAAGGCTTGCTGCAGGCGGAAGGCAAAAATATTCGTGTATGGCGCAGCGGGGAGACCGAATATACAGAGACGAAAGTTTATCATGTGCAGCGCGGCGGAAATATCCATTTGGAGGACATTACCAAAAACGCGCTCAAAAAAAACAGCCTCAAGCTGGCGGAGGGTGTGCTGCCCTATGATGTCAGCAAGGTGCAGGAGTTTCATATGGGGTACTTGTCGGGATTTCTGGCCGAGAAGCGGGACTTAGAGCGTACCGATTTACAGACAGAAGTGACTGAGGACGCCAAAGATTTTAGCGTGAGACTTCTTCGGGATACCGTGGACGGCTACTCCCATCTAAATGTGCGCAGCTGCCAGCTGCGCACAGAGCGGGAGAACTGGGATTATATGATGCTTCCAGTGTGGACTGTTACATATAAGGGCAGGAATGGAAAGATGTACTATTATTCCATGAACGGACAGAATGGCAAAGTATACGGCGAACTGCCGGTTGACGCAGCGAAAGTGTGGATTCTGGGAACGGTCATATTCGTGTTGGTATTTCTGCTTGGGCTGCTGGGAGGATGGATGTTATGAAAGTGTACAGTAAATATTTGACAATGGTTCTGTTGCTGTATATGATATCGGTCTGCATTTTGCCAGTGCGGGCAGAGGAAATGATACAGTCAGCGGGGCAGACCCAGGAAAATATGCAGCTGATGGACCAGGCAGGTTTGCTGACGGAAGCGGAAGCAGAGGAGATCAATGCGCGGCTGGCAGAACTGGAAAAGCGTACGGGCTGGGAGATTATGGCGCTGACCACGGACGATGCCGGCGGCGAGAACGCAACTTCATTTGCAGAAGGATGGTTTGATAAATATACTGTTAAGGATGACGGCGTTATCTGTGCGATTGACATGGACAACCGTGAAATAGTGGTGCGCGCTTTTGGGGAGGCTATGTATTATATTACAGATAGGCGGACCGACAGGATTCTTGACGCCGGATATGAGGAGATTTCTGAGGAAAAATATGCTGCCACCTTGCGGGCGATGCTGCAGGAGGTGGAGAATGCCTGGCAATATGAAAATGCAAGCCAGAACCACCTCTATGATGAAGACACCGGGGAAATTATTAAATATCCGGACAAGAAATCCCTCACCTTATCGGAAATCCTGATTGCTTTAGGACTGGCGGCTGCCGCAGGAGGCGGGATAATTTTTGGCATTTTTGGAAAATATCGCCTGAAATTTGACGGTTACAAATATCCGATTGAAAAAAATGGACGTGTTCATCTGACGGTAAAAGAAGACAGGCTTGTCAATTCCTTTGTCACAAAGCGGCGCATTCCCAAGCCGCAGAGCACCAGCAGCGGCAGAAGCAGCGGGGGCAGCCGTAGCACTGTACATACCGGTTCCGGCGGGCGCAGAAGCAGCGGAGGCAGCCGGAGGTTTTAAAGCTAAGATTGGCGATTGGCAGCATAGAGATATTTTGACGGATGAATGGAGGTTCTGAAATTTGATTTCCGTGCCTGCATAGCAAAAGTACTTGCATTTGCAGGACAAATATGCTAATATCTTTGCAGTGAACACAAATGTATTTCACAGGCAAACAAACTGGAGGCGTCATGGAAGACAAGACGAAATATTTTGTTTTAAAGAAGAAAGCCGTTCCAGAGGTATTACTGAAAGTCGTGGAAGCCAAGAAGCTGATAGAGTCCGGGCGCGCAGAATCCGTGCAGGAAGCGACCGATTCCGTGGGAATCAGCCGAAGTTCCTTTTACAAGTATAAGGATGATATTTTCCCATTCCACGACAATGCCAAGGGAAAAACCATCACAATGGTGATACAGATGGATGATGAGCCGGGGCTTTTGTCCCTGGTACTGCAGATTGTGGCAGATTTTCATGCGAACATTCTTACAATCCATCAGAGTATCCCGGTTAACGGAATTGCCTCCCTCACCCTGAGTGTGGATGTACTGCCGGACACGAAAAATGTGTCGCAGATGGTGGAGAACATTGAGCAGCAGGAGGGAGTTCATTATTTAAAAATTTTATCCAGGGAGTGACATTATGATTAAAATAGCAATTTTAGGTTATGGGACGATTGGTTCCGGTGTAGTAGAAGTTTTGAATACCAATAGCGAGAGCATTGCCAAACGCGCAGGTGATGGGATTGAAGTAAAGTACATACTTGATTTGCGCGACTTTCCGGGAGATCCCATGGAGGATAAAGTCATTCATGATTATGATGTGATTGCCGATGACCCGGAGGTTGAGGTGGTCGTGGAAGCTATGGGAGGCGTAGAGCCGGCGTATACATTTGTAAAACGTGCGCTGCTCGCAGGTAAGAACGTAACGACCTCCAATAAGGCGCTGGTGGCGAAGCATGGTGCGGAGCTGATTGCCATTGCCAAGGAACAGAACATCAATTTCCTGTTTGAAGCCAGTGTGGGCGGCGGTATCCCGATTATTCGCCCCCTGAATTCATCGCTGACTGCAGATGAGATTGAGGAGATTACAGGAATTTTAAATGGTACGACCAATTACATTCTCAGCAAAATGACTTTTGAGGGCTTAGAGTTTGCGGATGTGCTCAAAGATGCACAGTCCAGAGGCTATGCGGAGGCAGACCCTACGGCAGATGTGGAGGGGTATGATGCCTGCAGGAAGATTGCCATTCTTACTTCCCTCGTGTGTGGCCAGCAGGTGGATTTTGAGGATATTTATACGGAGGGAATCTCCAAGATTACTGCAGATGACATCAAGTATGCCAAGGCTATGGGACTTGTTATCAAGCTTCTTGCCACCAGCAGGAAGACGAAAGATGGATATTGCGCGATGGTGGCGCCCTTTATGCTTTCACAGCAGCACCCTCTGTATAGTGTAAACGATGTGTTTAACGCCATTTTCGTACATGGCAATGTTTTAGGAGATGCCATGTTTTACGGCAGCGGTGCAGGGAAACTGCCGACTGCCAGCGCGGTGGTTGCTGACATTGTAGATATTGCCAAACATCTGCACAAGAATATTCTCATGTCCTGGAGTTCCAAGAAGATGGATTTGGTGGATAAGGGCAGGAGTGAGAGCCGCTTTTTTGTGCGCAGCACAGATGACAGGGAGAAGGTAAAATCTTTGTTTGGGGAGGTTGAATTTGTGGAAGCGCCGGAGATTAGCGGTGAAGTTGGCTTCCTGACCGGTAAGATGAGCGAGGACGACTTTGAGAAGAAAGCAGACGGATTGCATGTAATTCAGAGAATCCGTGTCGTATAAAACTGACAGGATATTATTCAGATAATCCGTGTCGTATAGAGTAATGGGAATGTCTCAGAAGCCATGTTGCTTTTGGGGCATTCTGTTTGGAAAGGTGGAAGGAGAACAATGAAATATGTGATAGTACTGGGCGATGGCATGGCAGACCGCCCGATTGAAAAACTGGGAGGCATGACTCCCTTGGAATATGCCAAGACCCCACAGATGGATGCACTTGCAGCAGCCGGGGAGATTGGCATGGTGCATACGATTCCGGAGGGAATGTCTCCGGGAAGCGATACAGCCAACCTCTCTGTTCTGGGTTATGACCCGAAGATTTATTATTCCGGGCGTTCTCCGCTGGAGGCATTGAGCATCGGGGTGGACATGAAGCCCACGGATGTTTCCTTGCGCTGTAATATTGTCACGCTGTCGGAAGAGGAAGAAAATTACGAAGATAAGAAGATTATTGACCACAGTTCCGGGGAGATTTCCACGGAGGAAGCAGCTATCCTCATCGAAGCAGTGAAAAAGGAACTGGAGACGGATATTTATAAATTATATGTGGGGACCAGTTACCGTCATCTGCTGATTTGGGAGCAAGGGCAGGTGGCGGACTTAACGCCGCCCCATGATGTGCTGGGTCAGACAATCGGGCAGTATCTGCCCGAGGATGGTGTGCTGAAAGAGATGATGAAAAAAAGTTATCAGATTCTGGTGAATCATCCCATCAATATAGAACGTAAGAACAAAGGTCTGAATCCCGCGAATTCCTGTTGGTTCTGGGGAGCGGGCACCAGACCGTCTTTATCTTCTTTTCGGGAGAAGACTGGACTGCAAGGTGCAATGATATCGGCAGTAGACCTTTTGAAGGGAATTGCAGTGGGAGCTTCCATGAAAAACATTGCAGTGGAAGGTGCAAATGGCGGGCTGAACACGAACTATGAGGGTAAAGCCCAGGCAGCGGTAGCTGCGCTGACGAAAGAGGGCTGTGATTTTGTCTATGTGCACTTAGAAGCGCCGGATGAGATGGGGCATCAGGGCAGTGTGGAGCGGAAAGTGCAGGCGATTGAGAATTTGGATGCGCGTGTAATTGCGCCGATTAAGGATGGTTTAGAACAGGCGGGGACAGATTTCCGTATGCTTGTGATGCCCGACCATCCTACGCCTATCGCTCTTCGGACACACACTGGAGACAGTGTGCCCTACCTGCTCTATGACAGCACGAAGATTCAGCGGAATTTCTGGAAATATAATGAGAAAGAAGCGGAACAATCAGGACACAGCATTGACAAAGGATGCGAGATGATTGACTATCTGATAGGACTATAAAAAAGTGTGATATTTTGCAGCAGGTCAATGTTCCATACCAACAGCAGTATATTTTTTACGATGAAGTTGATTATCACAATTCCCAGGGCAGCCCAGATATAAAAGTCGCGGTATTTCATGCCGATTTTTATACGGTGTCTCGAAAGTCGTTCAATGGACTGGCTGAGTAAAAACCAGCCGCCCGTAATGGCAGTACAGACAACAAGCGGGTGGCAGATAAAAGAGGTAAGGAACTTTCCATGCAGCAAGGCGGATACCGCTCTTGTACCGCCGCAGCCAGGGCAGTAAAGCCCGGTGGCGCTGTAGAAGATACAGGGAATCATCAGTTTCTCATAGGGCAGGGGAAGAAGACGGTATAGCAGATAGAGGATGGCAGCCAGAAAGACCAATGCCCATCCGGTAAAAAACAAAGCGGTCTCTTCCTTCTTATATTCTCTCAAAAGATTACCTCCTGAATTTAACAATGATTTTGGCAGCAGTTTCGGTTAAGGATTATTTGAACGGAACTGCTGTTGATTTCTAGTATAAGTACAATTTTTGCATTTGTCAAAGGGGTGAATTTGTGTTATAGTACCTTTAACAACAGTTCAGCCAGCCGAAAGAAATTAAGGCAAATCATGCTTGCATGAAGTTGACGAGATTTCTTTCGGCTGAGGGAACGCCAAGCAATGAGCAAAGTTAGCTGCGAAGCAGCGTGAAAATGCCGTAGGCATCTTTGCGAATGGCGTGGGCTGAACTGTTACTGTCTTTAAATTTGTAATATTCAGGGAAGGGGATGGCAGCATGTCAAATTTCACGGTAGGAATGAATACATATTATAATGGCATGAATCAGGGATATGGACGTATCTCTGCGCCAGGGGAAACGGCGCAGGATGCCAGAGAGACGGAGCAGGCAGGAAAGCTGCAGGGGGAAGAGAAAACACAGCAGGATGCAAGAACGCCCAGGGGTGAAAAGGCTCAGAAAGAAGAGACGAAGGATGGTTTTCGTGAGAAAGAGCCAGGCGAGGAGTGCCAGACCTGTAAAAATCGCAAGTATAAAGACGGCTCAGATGAGAACGTGTCCTTTAAAGCAGCGGCGCATATTTCCCCGGAGGCAGCGGCAAGCAGAGTACGCGCCCACGAGGGCGAACATGTGGCGAATGCGTATAGCAAGGCGGAGCAAAAAGGCGGAGAAGTAATTTCTGCTTCTGTGCGTATTCAGACGTCAGTCTGTCCGGAATGTGGGAAGAGTTACGTCTCCGGGGGCACTACGTCAACGAAAATCAGGTATCCGGCAGCTTCAGAGAAGGAAGATTCCCAAACGGCAAATCGCAGACAGCAAAACCCCTATGCCGCTAATCAGAGACAGCTCTTTGCGAATGCAGTGCGGGGTAAGGGATTCGACCATGCAACGAGACCTAGGGAAGAATTTGAAATGGAGCGTTATTGAGTATGAGAGTAACATCAGCAGAGTTAAAACGATTATCGAGAGAACATTTAACTGGCCACTGGGGGCTGGCCATTGCAGCCAACCTGTTGGTGCAGATGATAGTGTCAGGATTATTGATGCCATTCTATTTTCTGCTTATCATCACTGGCAGCGGAGGTGTACAGTATATCACTTATATGGCAGCATCAATAATTATTTCTGCGGTGTCCATGGTTCTGCAGTGCGGGATACTGCGAATGTATTTTGGGTTCGCAAGGAAGCAGGAGGTCAGCGTAGGGATGATGTTTTCGGAGTTTACCAGAAGACCGGACCGTTATATCCTAAGCTATGTGTTGGTGTTTATCATTGAAATGCTGTGCATATTGCCAGGGACAATCTGCCTGGTAGTGGGACTGATTGCAGATACATTGCTGGCAATTGCGATTGGCGTGACATTGTATCTGGCAGGAATAGTAGTTGTGCTGATAGTGTCGTTGCGGCTGTCCCAGACGTATATGCTGCTGGTGGAATACAGTGATATGGGCGTCATTGAGGCGTTACGCACGAGTTCACAGATGATGGCAGGAAATATGGGAAGGCTCTTTTATATTTATTTGAGTTTTATTGGCTGGTCGCTGCTTGGTCTTTTGTCCTGCGGTATTGGCATGTTGTGGATTACGCCCTATATGATGCAGGTCGGAGTTAATTTTTATCGGGATTTGTCTGGGGAGATAAGTCAGACGCAGGAATATTGAGCATGAAAATACCGGAATGACATACTGTTGTGTGCAGCATATCATTTCCGGTATTTTTTATCTTATAGGAAAGACCGTGTCGTATTAACGTGTGAAATCCTATTTCCCCAAGATGGGGGGTGAAGTGGGCTTGCTATCTTTATAATGACAAGTTCTGATACATATCCTGATACATGTCGTAGGGGTTTGTATAATTTGGATACCCCATTTCTTCCATTATTTCTTCCATATAGTTCATGTATCCTTCCAGACCGCCAAACTGTATAAAGAGGACGGTAAGGGAATAGATTAGGAACAGGATGCCGAAAATAATAGCTATGATTCCCAGAATCAGTCCGGCTTTGGCGTATCCGTTAGTAGTCCTCTCGCCGCCGCGTGAAAGCAACGCCAGAATGATTGCCAGAGAGCCAAAAATAATTGCGGGGTAGACACAGCAGCCCAACACCAGTCCGGCAATCGCCAATGCCATAGAGGCAATTGCCATGCTTGTGGAACGCTTCTCGATGTAATCTGTGTGCGGGGCATTTGGGATATCTGGCATATGATACTCATTGTAGTCCATAAGAATTCCTCCTTTACTATTTCATCTATTGTAGCATTTCCGGCAGGAAAATACAAATAAATATATGATTGCCGGATGTTTGGGGGTGTGTTATAATCTGAAAGTATGTATAAAGTAGTAAGGAGCGCTGTTATGGATATTATTGCAAAATTAGCAGAAGAACTGCAAATCAAAACGCAGCAGGCAGAGGCTGCAGTGAAACTGATTGACGAGGGGAACACGATTCCCTTTATTTCCAGATACCGCAAGGAAGCGACGGGGGCCTTGAACGATGAGGTGCTGCGTAACCTGTTTGAACGTCTGACTTATTTACGGAATCTGGAGGAAAAGAAGGAGCAGGTATTATCCAGTATCGAGGAACAGGGTAAGCTGACAGAAGAGTTAAAACAGCAGATTCTGGCAGCAGAAACACTGGTGGCAGTGGAGGACCTTTACCGTCCCTACCGGCCAAAGAGGCGTACGCGGGCTACTATTGCTAAGGAAAAAGGGTTGGAACCTCTGGCAAATATTATTTTGCTGCAGATGACGGACAAGCCCTTAGAACAGGAGGCAGAGGTTTTCCTCAATCCTGAGAAGGAAGTGGAGACAGTACAGGAGGCCATTGCAGGCGCTATGGATATTCTGGCAGAGGGAATTTCTGATGAGGCTGATTACCGCAAATATATCCGCGACCTTACGATGCGTGTGGGCAAAATTGTATCGGCAGCAAAGGACCCTGAGACAGAGTCCGTATATGAGATGTATTATGAATTTGAGGAGGGGCTGGCGAAGCTTGCCGGACACCGCATTTTAGCATTGAACCGCGGCGAGGCAGAGAAAATTCTCACGGTGAAGGTCGAAGCGCCCGCAGAACAGATTTTACAGTATTTGGCGAAGAAGACGATTGTCAGGGACAATCCCCATACCACGGAGATTCTTTACGAGGTGATTGAAGATAGCTATAAACGCCTTATCGCCCCGGCGATTGAGCGCGAAATCCGCAACGAACTGACAGAACGCGCAGAGGACGGCGCGATTAAAGTGTTTGGCAAAAACCTGGAACAGCTTTTGATGCAGCCGCCGATTGCCGGTAAAATTGTGTTGGGCTGGGATCCGGCATTCCGTACCGGGTGTAAACTTGCCGTGGTGGATTCCACAGGAAAGGTACTGGATACCACTGTTATTTACCCGACGGCGCCTCAGAATAAAGTTGAGCAGTCCAAAGCAGTCCTGAAGAAATTGATTGATAAATATAATATTTCCCTGATTTCAGTGGGTAACGGAACAGCATCCCGCGAGTCAGAGATGATAATTGTGGACTTATTAAAAGAAATTCCCAAGCCAGTGCAGTATGTCATAGTAAATGAGGCGGGAGCGTCCGTCTATTCGGCAAGCAAACTTGCCACGGAAGAATTTCCCAACTTTGACGTGGGGCAGAGAAGCGCTGCCTCTATCGCCAGGAGACTGCAGGACCCATTGGCGGAACTGGTGAAGATTGACCCTAAATCTATCGGTGTAGGACAGTATCAGCACGACATGAATCAGAAAAAATTGAGCGGTACTCTGAATGGCGTGGTGGAGGACTGCGTAAATAAAGTAGGCGTGGATTTGAATACGGCGTCCGCCTCCCTGTTGGAGTACATATCTGGTATCAGCAAAGCCATTGCCAAAAATATTGTAGCTTACCGAGAAGAAAACGGCAGATTTCTTACGCGGACCCAGCTGTTGAAGGTGGCAAAATTAGGACCCAAGGCATATGAACAGTGTGCCGGTTTCATGCGTATCAGCGATGGCAAAAATCCTTTAGACGGCACCAGCGTACACCCGGAAAGTTACGAGGCAGCCGAGAAATTGCTGCAAAAGCTGGGATTTGTGCCCGAGGATATCCGTGGAGGAAAGCTCTCTGGCATCTCAAAGAAGATTTCAGATTACAAAAAGCTTGCGTTGGAACTTGAAGTCGGCGAACTGACGTTACAGGATATCGTAAAGGAATTGGAAAAGCCAGCGCGTGACCCCAGAGATGAAATGCCCAAACCTATTTTGCGCACCGATGTGTTGGAGATGAAAGATTTGACGCCGGGTATGATTTTAAAAGGAACGGTGCGCAATGTCATCGATTTTGGCGCATTCGTGGATATCGGCGTCCATCAGGATGGTTTGGTGCATATTTCACAGATGACAGAACGCTATATCAAACATCCCTTAGAAGCAGTCAGCGTGGGGGATATTGTGGAAGTAAAAGTGATGAGTGTGGATTTGAAAAAGAAACGCATTCAGCTGACGATGAAGCTGTAGAATTAAAGCAAACTGGCCTGCTGGGAAATGGCGGGATATGTCCGTTTGACTTTGTATGAAGAGATGAGAAATGATACCGATAATAATTCCGGCATATGAGCCTGATAGTAATTTACCTTTGCTTTTACATATATTAGCAGAAAACCATATAGGACCAGTAATTGTTGTCGATGACGGAAGCGGGGACCAGTATTTAGCTATTTTTGAGAAAGCAAGGTCTCTGGTGGCAGGAAACGGTGGGACGGTGCTTGTGCACGAGGTCAACAAAGGAAAAGGAAGGGCGTTGAAAACGGCGTTTCAATACATTCTGGAAAATTACCAGAATGTGATTGGAGCCGTCACCGCGGATTCTGACGGTCAGCATACCGTTGACTGTATCAGAAAAGTTATGGAGACTTTGCAGGCAAAACCGCAGGAACTGATATTGGGCGTTCGGGATTTCAGCGGGGATGACATTCCCTGGAAAAGCAGGTTTGGCAACAATCTGACCGAGAAAGTCTTTGCCTATGTAGCCGGAGTGCATGTCAGCGACACACAGACAGGATTAAGGGGGATACCGCGGGAGTTCATGCGGGATTTGCTGGATGTGGCGGGAGAACGTTTTGAATTTGAGACGCAGATGCTTTTGGAGAGTGTGAACCGTTATCCAATCAGCGAGGTGGAGATTGAGACGATTTATGATTCTGTGGAAGAACATCAGACCCATTTTGATCCGGTGGCAGATTCCATCAAGATATACCGTATCCTGGGGAAGAAATTCCTCAAATATATTTTTGCCTCATTTTCTTCGAGTATTTTGGATTTGGCGTTGTTCTCCGTATTTTGTTTCTTTTTGGAAGGCAGGTACGTTTCCTATGTGGCGGTTGCCACAGCGCTGGCGAGGATTGTCTCTGCCGTATATAACTATACCATCAACTACAGGGTAGTCTTTAAGAGCAAAGAAAATGTGGGCAAGGCGAGCACCAAATATTTTTTGCTGGCGCTGGTGCAGATGGGGCTGAGTGCAGTCTTGGTGAGCGGAGCCGTAATGCTGCTGCCGTTTGTGCCCAAGGTTGTCGTTAAGGGCATAGTAGACACATTTTTATTTTTTGTCAGTTACCATATTCAGCGGAGATTTGTATTTTAAGGTAAAAGATGATTATAAATTGTGAAAATATGATAAAAATAAGAAAACAATTGCATAGAAAACTGGTAAATCCTCCTTTATAATGGTCTTATATTGGTAAATAAGGCATTAAAAGGAGGGTTTTTGCATGAGGAAATGGAAACGATGTCTGGCTGCTGTGCTTACAGCGGCTATGTTTTTTACCTTGCTGCCAGCACCGGTATCCGCGGCAGCAGAGATGGAAATATGCTGCTTCGCAGCGCAAATCCGGCGCGGGAAACGCTGATTAAAGCGTTTCCCTAGACATTTCTAGAGACGATAAGGAGGAGACGTGGCAGCTGAAAAAGCCTGTCTACTGTAATAATTCGGCGCTTCCCGGACAATATGCCGATTCTGGCATTGATTGTTTTGATGGTAAATTCTGGATTTATCCGACCACAGACGGTTATCCGGGGTGGAGCGGAGCGAAGTTTCATGCCAATGACAATCCGGGCGTCAATGCTCAAAGCAAGCAACCGAAAACAAGAGATAGACCGCCAGCGCCACACTATTCCGAACCAAAGAAACCAAAGACCAATAGACAAGCATTGTGGAAAAATCTAAACTTTTGGATTTTTCCACAATGCCGACTAC
>CAJUHY010000051.1 GCA_910585895.1 uncultured Lachnospiraceae bacterium | reverse complement strand
CTTTCCTCACCTGCGGTCTTTCGACACTTGCAGCCGCGATTATCTGCCCTACTTACTTACACATAATATCTGCTAAGACTATATTCTATCATAACCCACCTCGGGACACAAGCCCAGATGCAAACCCATCTCATAGAATCTTCATCCTTACACTATCCTTTCTGTACGTCCCATCTGTGGAAACAACACGAATCGTAACTCTTTTGCCCTTCCCGGCCTTTTTCGCCGTCACTTTGCCTTTGGAGGTGACCGTTGCATATTTCGTATTTGAGCTACTCCATTTCAGCGTTCTGTTGGCATCTTTTGCTTTCTTCCCAGTCGTTTTCACCACCGTTTTCAGGGCTATTGACTGTCCTGCCCGCACCGTCTTGGGTTTATTCTTAATTGTCACCTTCTTTACGGCGCTTTTCATGATTTTGATGCGGACAGATGCATATTTGCCGCTCCCATCCGTTGCCATAGCCTTGATGGTGACTGTCTTGCCCTTACCTGTACGCTTTGTCGTAACCACGCCGCTGCCGTTGACTGTGGCATATTTCTTATTGCTGCTGGTCCATTCCACCGCAGGGTTGCTTACATTTTTCGGCGTTACACTGACCTCTAACTTTACTTTCTTGCCGGCTGCAATTTTCTTGGAAGGCACAGTTATGGAAACCTTATTCACCTCAATCTTCGCCTCCGGCTTGTTTCCAGGAAGTGTATCGCCACCGGAACCCGAATTACCGCCAGGACCTGTGTTATCCCCGGAACCTGTATTACCGCCAGAACCCGTGTTATCCCCGGAACCTGTATTACCGCCTGTGCCTGTGTTGTCCCCTGGTTCTTGTGCACCGTCTTTTTTCACCGACAACAAAAGGGAGGGCACCATGTCTTTGTTGGCTTTCTCCATGTTCTGCGCACCTTCACGACTGACAAATGCCAGTTCCCAACCTTTGGAGTCGCAGACTGCAAGGGAAAATACCTGCGCATTTTCCGGCAGAGCACGCACCCATTCCGTCACATCAATAGTAACTTGAGCGCCGTCAATCGCCTGACTGTTATTGTATTTCTCATCCTGAGCCATTATGACATTATTCCTGTCCACCGGAAACGCCGCGGAAGACTTGATTTGCGCACTCTCAAGCGTGGGCATGTGATTCCACTTGATTTCTTCCTCATCCCATGTTCCTATTACCGGAACAGCCAGCAAGGTATCTTCCCCTGCCACTTTACTGTCACGGCGTCCGATATAGGTAAGCTGCACTTGCGCCTTATCCAGTTTCTCAAGATTCCCGCGGATTTCTGCTGCATCAAAAGATAGGAATGCAATCTTGCAATCCCTGTTGTCACTAGCGCTGTCACCTACTGTTTCGCCAAATATGCCTACGGCTGGCTCCTCAGCAAGTGCATCTTTCATCCGCAGCGTACGGATGTAATCCTGGCTTCCGTAATTGCGCTCTTTCTCTGTCTGATAAGATTTGACAGTTGCATCCGCCATAGCCGCGACTGTAACCGTCTCTATTTTGGCAGATTTCACGGTAATCTCTACGCTCTTTTCCGTGGTCTCATATGCGTCTGTCGCTGTAAACACCACTGTATATTTTCCCACCTGGCCCTCATCCGGCCTCCAGCTAAACTTACCAACAGCCGCTTCAAAAACCGCTCCCTGCGGCAGCGTACCAGCCTTCACACCAAGAATGGCAGGCGTATCGTCCGCATCTTCTGCCTGTACCGTAAATGCAAGCGTCTTTCCTGCCTCCACCTCCGCTGTGCTGTAAGAAGGTTCCGAGAACACTGGGGCACGATTGTCCACCCAGTCATGTACATCTTCCCCAATTTCCGTCGTTGTCAGATTTGCCTGACTGCTGACATTGACCCTCTGCTTGCCTACAAAGTGGTTTTTTACCGTAAGACTTGTGACATTGCTCACGGAACTTACTGCCTCTCCATTGGAAAACCAGCAATTATCCAAAATAACGCTGCCAATCCTCTTATCCGCAGACAGTCCGTTGATGTTAAAATTTGTGCCAACCCTGGTCGTATCAAAGGAACAAGTTTTAAATACCAAATTCTCATACGCGGGATACGGTCTGTTATTGCCGCTCCCATTCTGGACGGTAATACCGTTTCCCCCGCCGGTGAAATTAGTGGTATTCACATTTTCAAAGGTATAATCTTTCATGGCATGACCATAACAGTCATGCCCCAGACGGATGCCGTTGCCGCCGCTGAAACTCCAGCCCAGCGTATTGCTGACGGATACATGGAAGGAATCTTCGGTATCCCACTGCAAACTGTCACTGTTATACTGGTCGTATCCTGCAACCGTATTAGGGAATCCATCGCTGGGATTGTAATGCCCACTGGCAAAATTATCGTCATTCCCCAGTGTCAGCGCACCATTTATCGTAAGGTCCTGCGCACTTGCCATATCGAGCCCATCTACCCAGGGCTGGTTGTATGGCGTCAGGCCTTTGATATTATTCAGCGTACAATGTTTACTCCCATGAGATTCCCAGTTCCACTGCTTGGCATCCCGCACATAGGTGTCATTGAACACAATGTTGGCAGAACGCACAATCATCACGCCTCCCTGATGGCAGCTGTCTTTTGCATCATGGCGGTCTTTCCTGTAATTTTCCACGCCATTCCCATCAAACATTCCTCTGCCGGAAATAGTGATATTTTCAGAATCCCAGATACCGATTGCCGGTTCCATCGCCTGCATACACTCCTGGATACGATTCTTAATCAACGCCCCCTCTTCCAGATAAACCGTAAGCTCCTTGCCTTTCCTGTTACGTATTTCCAACCCGGAGCACACGTATGTTCCTGCCGGAAAATACAATGTGTCATAAACCGAACCCTGCGCATAAATCGCGTCCAAGGCCGCCTGCAGGGCCAGAGTCACATCATCCGCTGTCATCTTGCGCTTGTCGGGAAAGCGCACCTGCGAAGTCCCATTTTCCACCAAAGTCCCGGCTTCATAAGATGTGCCGCCGGACGTTGTGCCCGCCGGTTCTGCCTGCTGTGCCGCTGCATTCGGATGCTCCTGCAGGTATTGTTCAGAAAATTTCTGAAAATCAAGTACATTGGCTGCCGTCTTATCCGGAATCTCATCCGCTTGCTCAGGCGGGTCATTGATAATGGCAAGATAAGGCTTTCCTGCCTGGTCCGCAGGACCGCCATTAATCATCACAAATGCATAGCGCAGCTTATCGGACATGGAAAACGTCACGCTTCGCTTATCCTGACTTATCTGAATAGAATCCTGTGGATAATAGTGTTCAGGGTATACTGTCACCTGCTTGATATCCTCCTTCACCTGAACTGTGTACTCCGGCGAATTGTCCCCGCAAGCGAAACGGGCAATATCAAAATTATTGCCATTGCGGCTGTATTTAATAACCGGGACGTTTGTCCCATTTGCTGTCAATGTATATTTGGCAGACAATTCATCCCCCGGCGTATCCGCATAAATATGCACTTCTGCCGCCGCTGCTTTCACCTCCAGTAACTGTTGCGGCGGTAAAAACATTATATTTGCCAAAGCCACTGCCAACGACAGCAGCAAACAAAACGCTGCTTTTGCCACCGCATTCCGCTTTCCTTTCATATCCCTTCCTCCTGTTCTTTCACTCTAACCACCCCCGCAGCGCCTTGGTCTGATAACCCACAAATTCTCTGTCATTTGAAGACTTGAGCCTCCACTGTTTAGGCGTCTGTCCTACAATCTTCTTAAAATTACGTTCAAACGTAGAAACAGAGGAATAACCCACCTGCCATGCGAGGTCATTTACGGGAAAGTCCTTCTTCTGCAGGAAATCACACGCTTTCTGCACCCGTACAGTATTGATATACTCAAGGGGTGAAGTTTTCATGCAGTTGCGGAATAATTTCCGAAAATACGGCTCGCTGAGATTACAGACTTCTGCCAGCGTCTTTATCTTAATTTCTTCATGGAAATGAGTCTCTATATGTACTAATGCCGGACGGATTTTTTCGACATGCAGCGATTCTTTCTTATTATTCTCAGACATCCGTTTATTAAGCCGCACCAGTTCCTGCAGCAGCACAAACATATAACCGCCCACTGCCTCCCGGTTCAGCGTCTCCTGGGCACGGTTTTCATCTAAAATCGCGCGCACCACATTGGAAATCCTCGGATAATCTTCCGTTTCAATTAATATTGGAAACTGCGTTATCTGATCGAGAATCCTCATTCCCTTATATACGTCAGACTGGTAACATCGTTCCACAAATCCTGCAAAATCCAGATATAAAAACTCCCAGCGGCAGACGCCGCCCTCCTTACTGTGTATGCCATGGGGAAAGTTGCTGGGAATCAGTGAGATTGTGCCAGGACCATAAGGCTCCGACTTTTCCCCCAGAAACACCACGCCTTCCCCATAATAACAATAACTGATTTCAAAATAATTATGGAAATGCTGCTCCCCAGTGCGATACGTTGTAATCCAGCTATCCCCCAGTAATGCCAAATCGTATCTTCCCACCGGCATCTCGTAATAACGAAATTCCTCTACCTTCTTCTGTGCCATGATTCCTCCTTAGGTCATCTTACCTCTTTGGCTGTTCTACAAGACCTAAGGCATCCTCCCAGCTTCCTCTTTACTTCTTTGAAAAACGATAGGAGGCATCAGGGCTCTCCCCAACTTCGTTGGGTCCCCCCTCATGCCATATGGTCCCTCCTTAGGTCATTGGTCATACACCAAAGCAGCTTCCGCCGATAAACTCCCGCAAAATCGAATTCTTGCCGATATCCTCACTGGGCACTGGAAGAAAATAATCTAAAAACTTCAAAAGCCGCTTTGCCTCCAAATACTCGGGACAATTCTTGTCAATCTCAAACAACAGCGGCTCGGCATACTGTTTGAGAACAGCGAGCTCATAAATCAATGCAGAATTAAACATAATATCCGCCTCCTCCTGGAAGGGAAAGATATACTGCTCCTCGCCTTTGCGCACAGAACCCCACATGGCAATCGTCTCTCTGGCAGAAATATTTCTGGTGCGGGCATCCCGAACCATCCGCCGTATCATACGCCCATCTGTGGTGGGCAGACTGTTATGTTCGTCAATATTTAACTGTGTCAGCGCACTGATGTAGATTTTCAGCTTGCTTGATTTAGGCAGTGAGTAGGACAATTTGTCATTCAGCCCATGAATCCCTTCCAACACCAGGATATCATTTTCCCCAAGCTGTTTATATTTTCCTTTATATTCACGTTTTCCTGTACGGAAGTTATAAATAGGCAGTTCCACGCGCTCCCCAGCTAAAAGCGCAGACATATCGCGGTTAAACAATTCAATATCCAAAGCTTCCAGACATTCAAAATTATAAGTTCCGTCAGGATGTTTCGGCGTATCCACACGGTCCACATAATAATCATCCAGGGCAATCGGATGCGGCTTCAGCCCTAACGCCATCATCTGTATGGAAAGCCTGTGGGAAAAAGTAGTCTTGCCGGAAGAAGACGGTCCGGCAATCATCACAAATTTCTTGCCCGGCATGGCGGCAATCTCCTCCGCCATGCTGCCAATCTTGCGCTCCATCAATGCTTCTGATACCAGTATTACATCGCGGATACGTCCCTGGGCAATCGCATCATTCAAAGCGCCGATTGTCCCGATATCCAGCTTCTCCCCCCACTCCGCGGATTCTTTCAGCACATGAAACAGCTTATTAGAGGGGATAAATTGGGACGGCGTCTTTGTATCTTTATCAGGAAACAGAAGCACAAATCCACCTTCATATAACTCCAGCTCAAAATATTTCAGATACCCTGTATCCGGTGCCATATACCCATAAAAATAATCTTCATATCTGCCAATACTGTATATATTTACCTTAGAACTGCGGCGATAAGCAAATAAACGTTCCTTATCACGCATACCAAATTCTCGAAACAGCGCAACAGCCTCGTCCGTGGAAATACTTTTTTTCTTAATAAGGATCTTTTCCTCTACCAGCTTTTGCATTTCGCTTTTCAATCTGGAAATATAAGATTCATCCAAAGTTTCCCCGGTCAATTCGCAATAATATCCCTGGCTGATAGAATGCTCCACCCGTACAGAGACAGTTTTCCCATCTTCCTCTGCAAGATTATGGACCGCACGCTGCATCAAAAAGGTAACGCTGCGCCGGTAGGCTTTCCTGCCAGCTCTGTCCCTGGTTGTTACAAAAGTAAGTTCTCCATCTGCTTTCAGCGATTTATGTAACTCTTTCAGACGGTTGTTAAACATGACCAGCACAATATCATCCTCGTACTGTGGCTGGTATTCCCGCGCAAGTTCTGAAAATAAGGTCCCCGCCGGGTAACACTTCTCCTCCCCATTGACTATGATTTGATATGTCGCTTTTTTCATTCTGTCCTCCTACATTATATATAGCAAAACGGCTGTTTCACCGGCTGCCCCACAATCTCAATACCTTCTGTCCTCTCCCTGAGATACTGTACCATGTACGGAATGAATAATTTTTCCACCCCATAATGTCCCGCATCAACGATGGCAAGTCCCTGTGCCGCCGCATCAATTCCCTCATGGTGGTCAATATCCCCGGTAATCAATACGTCCGCCCCAGCACAAAGAGCGGAAGAAATCACACTCTTGCCGGAACCAGGGCAAATTGCTGCCTTTCTTACCAGCTGCTTTAAATCCCCAAACACTTTCACTGTATCCACAGCAAACGCCTGTTTCACCTGCGTAATACATTGCTCCAATGTTATTTCTGCAGGCAGCATACCGACCCTGCCGATTCCCTCGAAGCCTGCCTCCCCCTGACAGGTAACATCTAAAATCGCACATTCGGACAGCCCCATAGAGGCAGCCGCCAGTTCCGCCATGCCTTTTACATCAAAATTCGTGTGCATGGCATAACAGGAAATATGATTCTCCACCAGCTTCAGCACACGTCTTCCGGTAAAATCCTCTGTATTGATTCTCTTAAGACCTTTAAAAATCAGGGGATGATGCGTAAGCAGCAAATCTGCCTTCTCTGCTATGGCCTCATCAATCCCCTCCTCAGTTGCATCCAACGCTATGTAAATTTTGCTTACTTCCTGCGCAAAATCCCCAACTAAAAGACCAACATTGTCCCATTCACAGGCAAACCTTTCCGGCGACTGTTCCTGTAACAATGCTATGATTTCACGGCATGTCATCATACCTTCTCCCTTCCGCTCTGTCATTATCAGCTAATTGCTAATCTCCAAAATTCCCTCTATTTCCTGCAAATCCTGCAGCAACTGCTCTCTGCGTCCTGATACATCCTGTCTGGCATTTTTCCCCAAATTGTCCAATATCTTTTGTTTCTGGTTTCTTTGCAGCAGCAAATACTGCCGAAGGACAGGATGTCTGCAGGCAAGCAGCATAGGACCATATTTATACTCAGGTTCCGTCATCTGCACTGCGCAGTCAGTACGCTCTCCTTCCCATACCGCCGCCATCATACTGTAAAACTTGCCATCCTCATAAACCATGTCTTCCCCGAGAATTCGGTATCCATGCTCTGCCAGAAAATGACGGAATGCAGAAAGTTCCGACTGCGGCTGCAGTACCAGGCGCTTTGCCGTATGCGCGACATCTTCCCCCTCATCAAGAATTCGCTTCATCAAGGCGCCGCCCATGCCAGCAACCACGATTGTCTGTGCTTCCCCAGGCTGCAGCGCCTTAAAACCATCCGAAAGCCTTGTCTCTATCTGCTTCTCCATATGAAACTTGCGGATATGCTCCAAAGCCCGCTGCAGCGGTCCCTGATTAACATCCATAGCGATTGCTCTCTCTGCTTTGCCGGCAGAGACAAGATAAACCGGTATGTATCCATGGTCCGTCCCAACATCTGCCACAACCCCGGTTTCCCCCACGAGGTTGGCGACAGCCTGTAATCTCTCTGATAATTGAATCATTTTTACATGAAATCCTCTTTCATTTTCTTCCTTAATCCAAATAATCCTTAAGTTTGCGGCTGCGGCTGGGATGGCGCAGCTTACGCAGAGCCTTCGCCTCAATCTGGCGGATACGCTCTCTGGTCACATTGAATTCTTTGCCAACCTCCTCCAATGTCCTGGCACGTCCGTCATCCAAACCGAAACGCAGGCGCAATACCTTCTGCTCCCGCTCAGTAAGCGTACTCAATACCTCTACCAACTGTTCTTTCAGCAAGGTAAACGCTGCCGCTTCCGCCGGGACCGGCACATTATCATCCTGGATAAAATCGCCAAGATGGCTGTCTTCTTCCTCGCCGATAGGCGTCTCCAAAGACACCGGCTCCTGAGAAATTTTGAGAATTTCCCGCACACGCTCCACCGGCATATTCATTTCCTCTGCAATTTCCTCAGGGGTCGGCTCGCGCCCTAATTCCTGCAGGAGCTGTCTGGAAACGCGAATCAGTTTATTGATAGTCTCAACCATATGAACCGGAATACGAATCGTCCTCGCCTGGTCTGCAATAGCCCTGGTTATCGCCTGACGAATCCACCAGGTCGCATACGTGGAGAACTTGTATCCTTTGCGGTAGTCAAATTTCTCTACCGCCTTAATAAGACCCAGGTTCCCCTCCTGAATCAAATCAAGAAACAGCATTCCGCGTCCCACGTATCTTTTGGCAATAGAGACAACCAGACGCAGATTCGCTTCTGCCAAACGTTTCTTTGCCTCCTGGTCTCCAAGCTCCATGCGCTTTGCCAACTCAATCTCCTCTTCGGCGCTGAGCAGCGCAACTTTGCCAATCTCCTTCAAATACATACGAACGGGATCCTCAATGGAAATTCCATCCGGAACGGAAAGGTCGATATTCTCAACTTCCACTTCATCATCCTCATCAATGAGAATATCTTCTTCCTCCTCTTCCTCAGAAATCCGCAGTACATCAATATTGTTGGTCTCCAGAAAATCTAAAATCTTCTCAAACTGTTCTACATCCAACTCCAAGTCATGAAAGAAATCATTGATTTCCTGATATTCCAGGACATTTTTTTTCTTTTTTGCCATCACTAACAATTCCTGCAGTTTCTCAACAAATTTAGCGCTTTTTTCTTCCATTTCGTTTCTTCCTTCCATTCGTTGTTTATATTTTGTCCTTATTTAGTAATATTATGCTTTGCGTTTTTTAACGCTTCCATCGCCTTCTTGTCAGCAATGAGCTTCTGCAGCCCTTCCATATCCGTCGGCTGTAAATGCCTCGAACGATATTGGATACTGTTCTCCTTCAGCCGAATGACTGTTTCCCGCAATGCTTTCTCTTTCTCAGCGGCAGTCGTGACTTCTTTCAGCCGGGCATTAAACAACGCCGCAATCTCCCGCTGCTGCTCTTCCTCCGTAAACCGGCTGATAATCCCCGCAGGATTAAGTTTTCCCTCCCTGTACTGGGAAAAAACCATCTCAGCCGCCTGCCGGTACAAGTCCTCCGTAAAATCCTCCGCTCCCAGATAAGGGCTTATCTTGGGAAAAAGCTCTGGTTCTTCAATCAGCCATGTGAGCATTAATTTCTGCGACTGCTTCATGCCGTCTTCTCTTTTTTTCTTCTCACTGATTCCTGATTTCAGCTGTCTGTTCTCCCTCGTAAGACCGGCGCGCGTACCCTGGTGCACCACCAGCTTGCGCAGGTTTTCAAACCCAATCTGATATTTACTGGCTACCGCTTCTATGTAATTATTTCGCTCCAACTCCTCCTCAAACTCCAAAATTTTCCTGGCAATCTCATTGAAAAACGCTGTCTTGCTCTCCGGATCGCGCAAATCATGTCCCTGCTCAATGACTTCTGTCTCAAACAAAAAGCTGTTCTGAGCTTCATCGATGCGCTTCTGATAGCTGTCCGCCCCTTCTGCCTTAATAAATTCATCCGGGTCCTTATAAGGCTTCATTTTCACTATCTTCGCGCTGATGCCCGCTTCCTTCAAAAGCGGAATAGCGCGCAGCGCTGCCTTAATCCCCGCGCCATCACTGTCAAACGTACAGTAAACTTCCTTTGTATACCGTTTGAGCAGATTGGCATGACCCGCAGTAAACGCTGTTCCCAGAGACGCCACCGCATTGTCAAATCCTGCCTGCTGCAGTGCAATTACATCCATATAGCCCTCACACAAGAGAATATAATGTTTCCTTGAACTTCTGGCAAAATTCAGCCCATACAAATTCCGGCTCTTGTCGAAAATCATTGTTTCCGGGGAATTGAGGTATTTCGGCTCTCCCTCTCCCAGCACACGCCCGCCAAATCCTATCACACGATTATTGACGTCCATAATCGGAAACATTACTCGATTCCAGAACTTATCACGCCCTCCTCGCTGCTCATCAATTGTGACCAGACCGGAATCTTTCAGCAATTCATCCTCATATCCCTGTTTGCGCAGATATTGGTACAAATCGTCGCTGAACTTGTTGGCATATCCAAGTCCGAACTTCTTCAAGGTTTGCAAAGAAAGCCCACGTTTCTCAAAATAAGACATTCCCTTCTGCCCCTGTTCCATTCTCAGCTGGGCATAAAAATATTTCGCCGCTGCCTTATTGACTCCCAGAATCCTTGCACGTCTGTCAGCCTCCTGCCTCGCCCTGCCAGACATTTCCTGCCTGGGAAGTTCTATCCCCGCCCTCTGCGCCAGCGCCTGCAGCGCCTCCTGAAATGTATAATTCTCATACTGCATCAAAAAGGTGATAACGTTTCCTCCTGCCCCGCAGCCAAAGCAGTAATACATCTGCTTTCCCTGGCTTACAGAAAAAGAAGGCGTCTTCTCGTTATGAAAAGGACAGAGTCCAAAATGGGTACTGCCCTTTTTCTGCAAACGCACATAATCAGAAATCACATTTACGATATCATTGGCTAAACGGACTTCTTCGATAAGCTCATCGGAATAATATGGCATCCATATCTCCTTTCAATTCACCTGCCACGCCTTGGGCATAAAATACTCTTCATATTTGGCAATCGCATACTGGTCTGTCATCCCTGCAATATAGTCGCAGACAACGCGCTCCCTCGCCTGTCCCTGCTCCATCATTCCCAGATACCACATCGGCATCTCATCCACATGTTCTATGTAATACTGGAATAACCGGCAAAGCAGGCCTTCTGCCCGCTCTTCCTCACCTTTGGCTACAGAATTACAGTATACCTTTTCAAACATGAACTTGCGCAGAGCTTTCATCGCCGTCTCCATTTCTTCCGACATGCAGATATCATTCTTCCCCAAACTGTTGGTGATGATATTGTGAATCAGGTTGTCCAAACGCTGCTTGGAAGTCATTCCCAGAATCCTCCGGTATTCCATGGGAATATCTTCCTCGGACAGCACACGCGCACGTATCGCATCGTCTATATCATGGTTAATATAGGCGATTTTATCGGAAAACCGCACAATCTTGCCCTCCAGAGTAGAAGGCATCCTGCTGGTCTGATGGTTTAAAATCCCATCCCGCACCTCCCAGGTCAGATTCAGCCCCTCGCCGCCTTTCTCCAACTTTTCCACAATGCGGACACTCTGCTCATTATGCCGGAAACCACCCTCACAGATACTGTTCAAAATCCGCTCCCCCGCATGTCCGAACGGAGTATGTCCCAAATCATGCCCCAGCGCAATTGCCTCCACTAAATCCTCGTTCAACCGGAGCGCTTTGGCTATCGTGCGGGCATTCTGGGAAACCTCCAATGTATGGGTCAGCCTGGTACGGTAATGGTCCCCCCGCGGCGTCAAAAAGACCTGCGTCTTATGCTTTAGGCGGCGAAATGATTTGCAGTGCAGTATCCTGTCTCGGTCCCGCTGGAAAACCGGGCGGATATCACATTGTTCTTCCTCCCTGTCACGCCCTTTAGACTTCTCGCTCAACGTTGCAAAAGGACTTAAATAGGTTCGTTCTAACAGCTCTATATTCTCTCTGATGAGCAATGTAAATCACCTCTAAATGATATATTCCGCATAAATCTTTCAATTCCTTTATTTTTTTTCAATTTTTGCAACTTTACGCGTATATACTCAATACTTTCTTTTTCTCTTTAAGATTATCCTCGCCGCATGGTAAATGGGCGTTTCCATATGTTTTTTCACCTGGGTAAGTTCTTTGCGAATGGAAATCCCCTGTGGACAGCGCTGCTCACATTTCCCGCATTTCAAGCATTTGGAGGCATTGCTGGGGTTCATTCGCAAAGTTGTACACATCATATAGGCTTTCATTCCTTGGTACTGGCTATCTGTGTACCTCGTATTATATGCAGAAAAACATCCGGGAATGTCTACTCCTGCCGGACAAGGCATACAATAACCGCAGCCGGTACAGGGCACTTTCATATAACGGTTAATCTCCGTTTTGATTTTTTCAATGACTTCCATATCCTGTTCCGTCATACAGCCCACCTGAGCCTCATTGGCTATCCTTATATTCTCTTTCACCTGGGCAATATCATTCATGCCCGAAAGAACTACCGTCACCTCCGGCTGGTTCCACAGCCAGCGCAATCCCCATTCCGCCGGACTCCGTCTCGGTTCCTCCTTCTCTAAAAGCTTCACCGCACTTTTGGGAAGTCCCTGCACAAGGCGTCCGCCTCTTAACGGCTCCATAATTATCACCGGCAGTCCCTTTTCGTGGGCATATTTAAGTCCACGCCTGCCCGCCTGAGAATGTTCATCCATATAATTATACTGAATCTGACAGAAATCCCAGCTATATGCATCGACAATCTTCTTAAAATTCTCCGTCCCGCCATGGAAAGAAAAACCAATATTCTCAATCTGTCCCTTTGCTTTCTTCTCTTCAATCCACTCTTTGATTCCAAATTGCTGCAGCCGTTCCCATGTCGCCACATCGTTGAGCATATGCATCAGGTAATATTCCACGTGGTCCGTCTGCAGACGCTCCAATTCCTCTGAAAAATATCGCTCCATATCTCCTTTTTTCTTGATAAAATAATGAGGAAGTTTTGTGGCTATCTTTACTTTGTCACGATAACCTTTGGCCAGAAATTTGCCCAGACATACTTCACTTCCGGCATATGTATATGCTGTATCAAAATAATTGACGCCATGCTCGATGGCGGCTTTCATCTCTTCTTCCGCCTTCTCCTGGTCTATGGCTGAACCCTTCTTGGTATAACGCAGACAGCCGTAGCCCAAAATCGATAATTCATCCTGATTGGCTGGATTCTTTCTGTATAACATCTTACGTCCTCCTCTTGTTTTCATGTATTTATCTTTTTCACCAGATGACAAAAAAGCTGTTGTACAAACAACAGCTTTTTTCATTTCATGCAGGAGATGGGACTTGAACCCACACGATATTGCTACCACAGGCACCTGAAGCCTGCGCGTCTGCCAATTCCGCCACTCCTGCAGCTATATCATTCTGCAGCCCTGATTCTTTATATCTGTTCTGCAAAACTCACAATAGCTATTATATATAGATTTATTGGATTTGTCAACACTTTTTTTCATTTTTTAGAAAAAGCGGGCAGGTCTTTCCTATAAGACAAAAAACATCTCCAGTCAAAACTCTTGACTGGAGATGCCATGCTCTCTTTAATAGTAGTAATATGTAGTAGTCAATTTAAATGTGGAACTCCATGTAGTATCACTCTTAACCGTTTTCTTTCCAGCCTTTTTATTAGCCACTACTCTATAACGGTAAGTAGTATATGTAGCAAGCGGAGCGCTTCCGCACTTCTTAATGACAAAGCTGCTGCCTTTGGTGGTTCCTGCTTTCTTCATTTTTCCATTGCCAATCGCAATATATACGGTGTAATTCTTGGCGCCTTTCATCTTCTTCCAGGAAATCTTATATCCATCTGCAATATTTGATTTATTAACGATACTTCCTTTTACACTCATTGGATATTTTGCAAACCAGCAGTAGTCAGAATATGGACCATATACCTTCTTTTTGCCTAATTTGAGGTATCCTCTGACTTTAATCTTCATAAACTGGTTAGCATTCTTTAATTTACCATTGTTAATCGTCACACGCTGTTTCGGATTAGTAGCTGTAATTGACTTGGAAGTCAGCTTCTTGCCATTATTTCCGTAGATAGCATATTCATAGCCATCCGCTGCATTGCTTGGGTTCCAGGAAAAATCTACAATTCCAGCTTTGGGGTCTGAACTGCTGCCGCTTGTCAGGAACTTTACTTTGGTAATCTTCTTCGGCAGACTGGACGCAAGAATTGGCTGTGAACCAGTACCGTAAGCTACATAACCCTTGCTGCTCTTTCTTGCCGCAGCAACATCCACAATGTAATTCGTATCTGCAGCTGCTGAAAATGAATAACTGGACACATCATTGGGGGTTGTAACATATTGAGCTTTTGCTGTGCTGCCATATTTCTTATAACCAATATCATAAACATTCGCTCCCGGAATCTTGGTCCAGGAAACGGTTACTTTCTTCGCCTGCGCACCGCTCTGCTTCAACGTGGTTACTGTCCCAGACGGTGCGGTTACCACATCAACTACATCTGACGGAGCGCCTTGATCTGCAATCTCTTTACCAGCAAGCGTCACCGCTGAAACCTTTACATCATAAGACATTCCACCTGAAAGCCCAGGTATTACCACTGAGTTCTTCGCTGCCAATCCATATTGATAGGTAGTACCGATAAAATTCTTGCCTGACTCACAATACTCTACCAGATATGCTTCTGCCCCTGGTAAAGCGGTCCATTGTATGCCCACTGCATATTTGCCGGGATTCTTCTCATCCACATCATCAGCTATCTGTGTCACGCCTGCAACCTTGCCCAGCGCTGCCTCTGCCTTAATCCCTATTCCCAGAAACAGGGCACACATCATAATCATTAAACTTACTTTTGCCACTTTGAAAAAGTTCTTCATACGTTCTCTCCCTTTCTTCCTTTTTAATTTTAATGATATTAAGAGTGTACCACCACCATATTTTTTTGTCAACAAGTCCTGCGGACTTTTCTTTTATATAGAGTAACAGTTCAGCCATCGCAAACATTATGGGTGAATCATGCCTCCCTCTGTAACTCCACTATTGCCGTGGCTATCTTTTCACGGAACCTTGCATCGTGTTCCACAAAAAGCATTGTTGGCTGATACTGCAGGAGCAGCTTTTCTACCTGCATTCTGGAAAAAACGTCAATGTAATTGAGAGGTTCGTCCCAGATGTACAGATGCGCCGGCGTGAGCAGACTGGCGGCGAGCAGTACTTTTTTCTTCTGCCCTTCGGAATAGTCCTCCATATTCTTCACAAACTGCACACGCTCCATATCAAGCTGCCTGAGCACAGCGCAGAACAGGCTTTCATCCAGAGATTGCCTGCGGCAAAACTCAGAAATGCTGCCTTTTAACAGGGAGGTATCCTGATTAATATATGAAATCACCAGTCCCGCCGCCGTCTTGCATATGCCGGATTCCGTAATGGGCAGAGATTCTCTGGTGTGGCCTGCCTTCTGCAGAATCATTTTTATGAGCGTTGATTTCCCACACCCATTCCTGCCATGCAGGGCAATTCGCTGTCCCCTGGCAACAGCAAACGTCAACCCTGTAAAAAGCGGCTGTTCATTGCCCTCATAGTTCAGGGCATAATCCCGCGCTTCCACAAGCGTTTCTTTATGATGCGCAAGCGGCATTAGCTTCAAATCCACCGGCTGCTCCAAGTCTGCCAAAAGTCCTTCTTTTTCTTCTATCTCGCGGTTGATACGGTTCTTAAGCTGCTTAACCCTGCTTTGCATCTTTTTTGTCTTGCCGCCGATATATGCCCTCGTCGGGCGGTCAGGCTCTTTGATAGGGTCGTAACCAATTTTCGTGCCCTCATTTTTGTCCGCCCAGGCGCCGGACTGAGACGCCGCCTGTCTTAACTTATTGATTTCCTTACGATGCTTATCATTCTGCGCTTTTGCAAACTGGTCCCGGCGCCGCTTATTTTCCCACCAGCTCGAGAAATTCCCCCGCTGTACCTCGATAGTCTTCCTGTTCAGCACGAGAACATGGTCGATACAACTGTCCAATAAATCCCGGTCATGCGATACAAGCAGAAATCCTTTCTTGGAAGATAAATATTTCTTTACATCCTCCCTTGAGCCCTCATCTAAATGATTCGTGGGCTCGTCTATCAGCAGGAAATCATTCTCCCCGGAAAACAAGACAGACAACAGGACTTTTGTGCGTTCACCGGGACTCAGCGTGACAAACGGACGATAGAGAACCTCTGTGTTTTCAGATAGCTGTTCCAGCTCACAGATTACGCGCCACAGTTCACATTGTGGCTTTATTTCCTCCAAAAAATCTGCCGCCGGAAGCTGCAGCTGCCCTTGTGAGACAGAATACGGAAAGTAATCAAAAGCTGCCGAAGCTGCAATGCTTCCGCTATATTGGTACTTTCCCAACAGCAGATTGAGAAAAGTCGTTTTCCCTTTGCCATTGCGCCCTAAAAATCCCAGCTTCCAGTCCGTATCAATCGAAAAAGATACATCTTCAAAAATATTATCAAAGCTTCCTTCATAAGCAAACGTCAGGTTATTTACATTTATCTGTGCCATATTCATCCCTCCTTAGCAATTTCTCATTTTTTAATAGATTAAGGATGTCACAAGGTCTTTCCTAATAGCATTAAAAAATGAGACCGTTTGCCGCCAAACAGTCCCATTACATACTATAACCTCTAATCAGGAATACGCCGGAGCAAACATTGTCCCGCGGCAGATATCCTGGCACACAAAAAGAGAGGTTATGAGAACATAATCCACTTCTGGCAGCATGGTAGCAAAGTATAAGAGCCTGCTCTTATACCATCCAAAATGTACATGCGTTCAAAAGTCGATTATATCTTCATTCTTCCACCTCTCTCTCAAAAACTAGGGTCATTCTACCACAGGGGCTGCACTCTGTCAACTGGGAAAAATGACGGTGACGTACATCTGCCCTTCCCTTATCTCCGCAAAGATTTCTCCCTGCATTTTATGCATAAGCTGACGGCAGATATAAAGCCCCAGTCCGCTGCCGTTTACACTCTCCGCGTTCGTTCCCCGGATAAAACTCTCAAAAATATGCGGCAGCTCCGTCTGCGCCAGCGTACAACCCGTGTTTCTCACCGTAAGCAGCCGACAATCCTCCTCTCGGGAAAAGGAGAGCGCAATCTCATGTCCGTCTCCGTATTTAACGGCATTTTCCACAATATTCTGCAATACTTCCACGCTGCGGTCCAAGTCTCCCTTTAGCAGGCAGTCTGTATATTCCCCCACAGAGAAACTTATTTTCATAATATCTAACTTTTCCCGATAGTAGGCAGAAACTGCCTGTACCAATTCAGATAAACGGAATTCCCCCTGCCTGACCTCAAAATTGAGGAAATCTTCGCTCGATGCTTCTATAATCTGTGAGAGGAAGCGTTCAATTTCGTCTGCTTTTTCGCCAATACTGTCAAATATCTCAAGCTGTTTTTCCCTCTCACCGTAAAGCCCCCTGGTCAGAGCCTTGGCATACAGCTTGATAGCAGATAACGGCGTCTTGATATCATGGGAAAGAGAAATTACCAGCGTCTTTTTCTCCCGCAGCAGGGACAGTTCCCGCTGTTTACGCTGTTCCAAATTTTCCCGCAGCACATTCAGTCCCCAGACAAATCTGCCGAAAAAACGGTATTTATTCTCCTTAATCGGTACGGTTAGATTTCCCTTAGACAGCTCGTAAGGCAGTTCGCTCAACTCTGCAAAGGGCGTCAATATTTTTCTCTGTACAAACAGCAGAATACCCAAAAGAAGCAGCGACATTACTGTCAAAATAATATTTACGGTAAAAATCATCCGCCGCTGCCCCTGGTTTGCCTGATACATATAATCAAAACGGTAAATTTTGCCATCAACCACCCTGACCTGGTAGTCGCAGTCCGTATCCTCATAGAAGCCTTCCTCTGGAAATCGACTCCCGGACTGCACAACATTTTCCACATATCGACAATGTGATAAATCAACGCCCTCAAATCCCCGCTCCCCGATTGCGCGGGCAAGCCTGTCTATCTCCACCATGTAAGGTCTGCCGCTTTGCGTTCTCCCAGACAGCAAAATCACATTCGCTGCCACGAAAATGGCAAGAACTGCCCAGGCAGCCA
The DNA here is from genome assembly GCA_910585895.1 of uncultured Lachnospiraceae bacterium. Taxonomy (GTDB): domain Bacteria; phylum Bacillota; class Clostridia; order Lachnospirales; family Lachnospiraceae; genus Petralouisia. Next base: position 923 of record CAJUHY010000051.1, on the reverse strand, counting down.
CCCTAAAAATCTTACGGAAATTTTTCATACAAACTTATACCCCACGCCCCAGACGGTGAGAATTTTCCGGGGCTCTTTCGGATTATCTTCTATCTTCCGGCGCAGCCATTTGATGTGCACGGTCAATGTCTGCGGCTCAGAAAAACTGTCGCTGCCCCAGACCTCACGGAAGAGGAATTCCTTGCTCAAAGCTTTTCCCTTGTTCTCCACCAACAGCAGCAGCAAATCGAACTCTTTCGCTGTCATTTCCAAAGGAATGTTTTCTTTGCAGACCTTCCTGCTCTCTTTATTTAACGTAAGGTTTCCCTCTGAAATCTCATCCCGCGAATACCGCCTTTTGAAAATCCCTTTAATTTTCGCCAGCAGAATATCTACGTCATAGGGCTTTTCAATGTAATCGTCTGCGCCCAAAAGAAGTCCGTTTAATTTATCATCCTTGGTGGTTTTAGCACTGACGATGAGAATCGGCGTATTGCTCTGCTCGCGGATTTTCGCACATATGGCAAAACCATCTATCCCCGGCAGCATCACATCAAGCACAAGAAGCCTGGCGCCGTACCTTTGATACAGCGCCAAAGCCTTCTCCCCCGTCCCGGCGACCGACACAATATATCCCTCTGCGCGCAGGAAATCACAAAGCAGCCCTGCCAGTTCTTCGTTGTCTTCTACAATTAAAATGTCTGTCACACGCCTGCACCTCCCAAAATATCCGCACTTGCTCCTGTGTTCCGACACAAATCACCAATCTTACCATCCCATCTCCATCAGCCAGTTATTGAGCGCGCGCTCACGTTCGCGCAGCTGCTTGGAGGAAGTATATCTCTCCAGATTATACTCTCCCTGTATATTTCCGTCAACGATGTAGAATATTTGAGTTTCCCCATTTTTAGAATGCAGATGCCCCGGTATCCTCTATTTTAAAG